>JBDSSU010000092.1:0-4203 GCA_039928635.1 Opitutaceae bacterium
GTCTAATCGCGAAATTTTCAGCTACTTGCGTGGAGGTAACTGGACGACTGCTCATAATTAGCCGGACTTCCGCAACTGGAGGTGATTTTCGGTTATTTTCGGGGTATTCGGCGCTGCAAGTGTTTGATCTGGCGTGATCGGAGTTTGCCAAAGGGCGTGTAGTGGCGACCTACCCCCTATCGGGGTCGGTGCGGATGCTTTATACTGCGCGGCGTGTTTCTGAAGTGCAGCCAGCGGCGCAAGGGCGGCAAAGTTCACCGGGTAGTCGAGAGCCGGCGCCACGCCGGACGTCAGGTCACGCAGCGGCACGTGCTGTATCTCGGGGAGATCAATGACAGCCAGCGGCGCGCGTGGGAGAAAACGATCACGGTCTTCGACGAGGCGCAGGTGCCACGCGCCAGGTCGCGCTCTTTCCCGCTGATCGCGAGCCGCCGGTCACCGCTCGTTCGTCGGCAACGGCGCCTTCGTGGCCGACGGCGCCCGCGTGCCCGATGATGTTCTCATCGGGGGCAAACCCGCACGCCCGAAAATTCTCAGCTCCGCCCCGGCCAGACCTGGATGGGCTCGCCGCCCTTCCTGCTGCCTGCCCGCGGACAGCTCGCGGGATTTCCCGAATCGCTCACGTTTCGCCCGTCGCGGTGGCGCCGGCTCGGTCGCGCCGTCGTCGAGGCCGCACGCATCGTCGTGCCCATCACCCTCTCGATCGCGTCCGGCTACACCATCGTCGGCCTCATCCTGCCAATCGCCGAGCAACACGGCTGGGGGGGGGCGCGCGTCATCGCCGCTCTCGCGCTCGCCGGCTGCTTCTACGACGTGCTGTCGTTTCTGTTTGTCGTGGCTGCGAAGTGGCTGCTCCTCGGTCGCTATCGGCCGCGCGCCGCACCGATGTGGACGCGATTTGTCTGGCTCACCGAAGCCGTCACCAACCTCTACGAATCGCTCGCCGTCCCGAATTTTCTCAACGGCCTCCGCGGCACGCCCATGCTGCCCGCAGCCCTACGCCTCCTCGGCGCGCGCATCGGACGCGGCGTTTTCCTCAACACCACCGACCTGACGGAACTCGACTGCGTCCGCCTCGGCGACGAGTCCGAACTCAACGCCTTTTTTGGCCCGCAAACCCACCTCTTCGAAGACCGCGTGATGAAAATCGGCGTGGTCGATATCGGTGCCCGCGTCACGGTCGGTGCCCGCAGCACGATTCTCTACCACTCAACGGTGGGCGACGATGTCCGCCTCGGCCCGCTCACCCTCGTCGCCAAAGGCGAGCGGCTGCCCGCCGGCACACGGTGGACCGGCTCGCCGGCCTCACCCGTGTCCTCCGCATGACGCTGATCGCCGACCCCGCCGTTTTCACGTGGCCGCAGGTGCCGCCGCTCCTGCGGTCGGCGAACCGGTCGTCGTGCGCCTGCCCCCGGCGGCGCCGCGTGCCGTCGCACGTCGCCAACTACGCGCCGCCGCCCGGGAAATTATTTCGGCTTGGAGCGAACGTCCGCCCGCGCGCCTCGAACTCCGCGAAACCTCCACCGGGCCGTGTTACGCCGGGCGAATCGACGGCGCCAGCGTCGACCTGAGTTTCTCCTACGCCGATGGCTCCGCCTGGATCGGTCTCGTCCGCGGGCGGAGGATCGGTATCGACGCCATGGGCGTGCGGGACTTCCCCGAAAGGGAGGCCGTGGCGCGGCTCTATCTCGAGCCAGCGGCATTCGCGGCGATGCAAGGTTCGGCGGAGCCGGCGCGCGCGTTTGCCCGATCATGGACGGAGTTCGAGGCGATGCTCAAATGCCAACGGCGCCCGCTGGCCGAGCGAAGCACACGCCCCCGCGCCGCGACCGCTTGCAACCTGCGCGTCATCCGCCACGAACCGGCGACACTATTATCACGGTCGCGACGGCCCTCGACAGACCCGGCCGTTAAATCCGCCAGGAAACCGAGGCGCTCGGCCGCAGCCTCGCCACCGTCCAACCCGCCGAGCAAGATTCCCCTGGGAACTCTACGACCTCGACGCCGCCCCCACCGCCCCCACCGATCCCCACCGATCCCCACCGAACTCTCCACCGCCTGGACCACGTGGGCCAACTCCCACCGCGTCCTCCCCAAAACCAACCTCGCGCCGTGATACCAACGCCCCTTCGCTTTTCGAACGCGTCTCAAAAACTCCGGTCATCCTCCCAATGAAGCCCACCAGCCTTACCTTCAGCGCCGCGCTGCTCGCCGGCGCGCTCGGTGTCAGCGCCGCCGAGAAACCCAATGTCCTTTTCATTGCCGTGGACGACTTGGCTGCAGCCATCGGATGTTACGGCGACGCGATCGCCAAGACACCCCATCTCGACCGGCTCGCCGCCAGCGGGGTGCGCTTCGACCGGGCCTACAACCAGCTCCCGCTCTGCAACCCGAGCCGCGCCTCAGTGCTCACCGGTCTCCGGCCCGACACCACGAAGGTCTATGACCTCGAGCGCCATTTTCGCGATGAGTTGCCCGCCGTCGTCACCCTGCCGCAGGCGTTTCGCCGGGCGGGCTGGTGGACGGGCCGCGTGGGTAAAATCTATCACTACGACGTGCCTCGCGGTATCGGCACCAACGGACTCGACGACGCACCGTCGTGGGATCAAGTCGTCAATCCGCGCGGTCGCGACGTGACGGAAGAAGCGCAGATCGTAAACCCCACGCCCACCAAACCGGTGAGCGCCGCCCTGAGCTGGCTCGCCGCGGAAGGGACCGACGCCGAGCAGACCGACGGGATGGTCGCGACTGAAGCGATCAGGCTGATGACCGAGCAGCGCGATCGGCCGTTTTTTCTAGGCGTCGGATTTTTCCGACCACACACGCCCTACGTCGCGCCGAAAAAATATTTCGATCTCTACCCGCTCGAAAAAATCCGCCTGCCGGCGGCGCCGGCGAAGGATCGCGACGACATTCCTTCGCTCGCCTTGGCCCACAACAATCTGGTTCCAAACTACGGGCTCGACGAACTCAGCTGCCGGCGCGCGCTGCAGGCCTACTACGCGTGCGTTTCGTTCGTCGACGCTCAGGTGGGCCGGGTGCTCGATGCGCTCGATCATCTCGGTCTCGCCCAAAATACGATCGTCGTGCTGTGGAGCGACCACGGTTACCATCTGGGCGAACACCTCGGCGCATGGCAGAAGCGCACCCTGTTTGAGGAAGCTGCCCGGGCACCGCTTTTCATTCGCGGGCCGCGCGCCGCGGGCAATGGCCGCGCCTCCCCGGCCGTCGTTGAATTTGTGGATATCTATCCGACCATCGCCGAACTCGCCGGCGTGCCCGCCCCCGCCGATCTCGCGGGTCGCAGTCTGGTGCCGCTACTGGAAAATCCCACGCGCACGTGGAGCGGTCAGGCGTTTTCCCAAGTGCTTCGGCCCAACGACGGACATCCCGTCATGGGTCGGAGTGTGCGCACGGAACGGTGGCGCTACACCGAATGGGACAACGGCCGGGCCGGGGTCGAACTGTACGACCACGATCACGATCCCCACGAATTCAACAATCTCGCACGCGATCCCGCGCAACAGACCACGCGCGCGAATTTGCGCGCGCTCTTCACCGGCCGCATCGCCGCAGAGCCACCGGTGTCGCCCGTCAAGGCGGATCGATTGTGATTCGTTGCTCGTTACCGGATCAACCCGGCCAAACTGAACCGGGCTCATCTGGCGCCGTTTGAACGCGGTTTGCCCACCAATCGACTCTCCCCCTGCGACCCGCATTGCTGGGCGCAGCTCAACGTGAACAAGGCCTTCAACACCGAGCGCCTCTTCGTCACCCGCATCTTCGCCGGACGACGCCCCGCACAACTACGGCCGCCAGGCCGGCCGCGAATTTATACTTTCGCTCGAGATCGAACGGTGATCGTCACGCGAGGTACGGGTGATTCCGGTCAGATCCTGCCTCATTCAGGCGGAAGTCCAGAAACTCACGCCGGAGCAATTCCCCGCGATCCATTGCGAAGCGGGACTGACAAAATCGCTCCGCTCTGAAAACGTCACCGCGCGCGCCCAAGCGAGTAACCATTCCCGGAGCAAGTCCCTGGGCGTTTAATCAAGCCATCGCAGATTTTTTCGACCGTCGTGATTTCCAACCCGCCATCCGTCCCTCCAACCAATCCGAAGCCAGCTTCGGGATCTCGGATCCATTGCGAATGAAAGCCATTGTCCTGTTCTCCGCCCTCCTGGCACCACTGCTCGCAGCGGC
>JBDSSU010000093.1:0-7496 GCA_039928635.1 Opitutaceae bacterium
GCTGCTGGCGAAGCAGCCTTTTCTCCCGTTGCTGCAGCTCTGGAAGGTGGGCGACCAATTAATTCCGCTACCTCCGCACGGCGTCGGTTACTTCGGCTTTTTTCTCGGGCTCCGCGGAAAATTTCCCGACGTGTGGCTGCTCTTCACCAATTCATTGCGCGGCGATCTCGAGGCGTGGCTGAGCGGCTGCCGCCAGCGGTTCGGAATCGTCCGAACGGGAAAACGGCGGCCGCTGCTGTCGCATGCCTATCGCGTACCCGCGACGTTCGATGAACACCGCGAACATCAACTGAAACTCTGGGAGGACTTCCTCCTCCACTTCGGCCTCAATGCTCCGCTTGCGTTCACGCCCCTCCCCTCACGGCAAGCCGCGGGATCGGAGATCGGACTGATCTGCGGCTCCGAAAACAATCCCGGGAAACGCTGGCCGACCGGACACTGGCGCGCGTTGATCGAGTCGCTGCCGCACGAACGGTTCATTCTGTTCGGAACCAAAAACGACGCTCCGCTCACCACCGCCGTCGCCACGGGTTTTCCGTTGGAACGCGTGGCGGATCTTGCAGGCAAAACGGATTTGTCCTCGTACGTCGCGCGGCTGCGTGCATGTCGCCTGCTCGTGACCAACGACACCGGTGGCATGCATCTGGCCAATGCCCTCGGCGTCCCGCTCATCGCACTTTTCGGCCCGACCAATCCCGTGCGAACCGGGCCGGTGTTTCAGGCGCCCGCACGCATCCTCCAGCCTCCAGGATGTGCGCCGACCGGTGGCGGTGTCCTGGCCGACCTCGCCCCGGCCGTCGTGGCGATGGCCGTGCAGGACCTTCTGGCGCAAACCGGGGTTCGTGCATAGCGTTGCGCCTTTCATCCTTTCGCGTTTCGCCTCTCCCCAATGCCGCTGCTGAACGTCACTGATCTTCGCACTTACTTCCACACCCGCAGCGGTGTTTATCGCGCAGTCGATGGCGTGAGCTTCAGTGTCGAACGCGGCGAAACCCTCGGGATTGTCGGCGAGTCCGGTTCGGGGAAATCCGTCACGGGTTACTCCATCATGGGGCTCGTTCCCCAGCCGCCTGGCCGGATCGAGAGCGGGACGGCGATGTTTGACGGCGTTGATCTCCTGCACTGCTCGCCCAAGGAGGCGCGGGCCATCCGAGGGAAACGGGTCGCCATGATTTTCCAGGACCCGATGACCTCGTTGAATCCGTATCTGCGGATCTCCGACCAGCTCATCGAGCCGCTGTTGATCCATGAGAAGATCTCGAAACGCGACGCATTGCGGCGCGGCCTCGAGGCATTGGAAGCCGTCGGGATCAACGACGCCGCGAAACGCATCCATTATTATCCCCACGAGTTTTCCGGAGGCATGCGGCAACGGGTGATGATCGCGATGGCGTTGATCACAAAGCCGGAGTTGCTGATCGCCGACGAACCCACCACGGCACTCGACGTGACGGTGCAGGCGCAGATTCTCGAGCTGATTAAAAAGATGCAGCGGGAAATCGGGATGGCGGTGATCTTTATCACGCACGATCTCGGCGTCGTTTCCGGACTTTGCGACCGGGTGCAGGTGATGTACGCGGGACGCATCGTCGAGACGTCCGATACCCGCAGTCTCTTCTACGAACCGAAACACCCGTATACCCGCGCTCTCCAGCGATCGATTCCGTCCATGCAGGCCAAGGGTACCGAACTCTACACAATTGCCGGAATGCCTCCCGACGTTTCGAAACCACTTCCCGGGTGCGCCTTCGCGCCCCGCTGCGAGTTCGCGGTCGAACGCTGTACTCAAGTCATCCCTCCCCTGGCACCTTGGAAACCGGGGCATCTCCATGCCTGTCTCCGCGTGCAAGCCGGCGAAATTTCCTGACATGCCCGAATCCATCCTCGAGCTCCACGACGTCAAAACGCACTTCCCCATCTACCGTGGTTTTGTCGTCAAGCGTCAGACCGGCACGGTAAAAGCGGTTGATGGCGTCACCCTTTCGATCCGCCGTGGGGAAGTTCTGGGCCTCGTGGGAGAATCCGGATGTGGGAAATCCACCCTTGCCCGCACGATCATGCAGCTTGTGCCCACCACCGGTGGCACCGTCGTGCTCGAAGGAAAAAATCTTACCCAGGGAACGGCCGCCGAGGTGCACGACACCCGCCGCGACATGCAGATGATTTTTCAAGATCCGTACGCGTCGCTGAATCCGCGCATGACGGTATTCGCCACCTTGGCCGAACCGCTCCTGGTGCACGGAGTCTGCCAATCTTCCGCAGTCAGCGCGCGGGTGGCGGAGTTGATGAGAACCGTGGGGCTCGCGCCGCGTTTCATGGAGAAGTACCCGCACGAGTTCTCCGGAGGCCAGCGCCAGCGCATCGCGATCGCCCGGGCGCTCGCGTTGAATCCGAAGGTGATCATCGCCGATGAACCCGTCTCGGCCCTCGATGTGTCGATCCAGGCG
Organism: Opitutaceae bacterium; assembly: GCA_039928635.1. GTDB lineage: Bacteria > Verrucomicrobiota > Verrucomicrobiia > Opitutales > Opitutaceae > DATAKE01. The sequence goes on from JBDSSU010000093.1 coordinate 2,448, forward strand.
CAGATTCTTAACCTCCTCTCCCAGCTCTGTCGGAAGATGAATCTCTCGCTGATCTTCATCGCGCATGATCTCTCCGTGGTGAAACACATTTCCGACCGCGTCGCGGTGATGTATCTCGGGAAAATTGTGGAGCTCGGCCCTGCGGTGGAGGTGATCGAACAACCGCGCCACCCCTATACGCGAGCGCTCGTCAGCGCGATTCCGACGCCGGATCCCGATGCGGAGCGGACCCGGCAACGCATCGTGCTCGCGGGTGATCCGCCCTCTCCGATCAATCCGCCGGCGGGCTGTGCCTTTCATCCGCGTTGTCCTTACGCGCTCGAGAAATGCCGCGTGGCGTTTCCGCCTTTGCTCGCGGCGGGGCCGGGCCGCGAGGCCGCCTGCGTTCGGCTCGGGGAGATTTGAGCTGGCCTGGCCGCTGAAACCGGCGCAGAGCAATCCCATGAGCTTCGTCATCGTCAGGTCCCTCGCTGCCGGGAGTTTGATTTTGCTCGCGCCACTTCGGGTGGCGGCTGATTTGCCAAAGCTGGAAACGTTTCCGGGATCCGCCCGTTCCGAGCTGCCGGCAAGAGTCCTGGCCGAGAACATCGCCATAGCCTCGCCGGAATCGGCAGCCCGGTTTTCGCCGGAACGCGGTTATACGGGCGATCTCACGTTGATCGGGAAACAGAAGCCGCGTGCAAACCCGATCACGCGGCCGATGCTCGCAGCACCGGCGGAAATACCGCGTTTCGATACGCAGCTTCCCAAAAACTCGGAGGGCATCTTGAACAAGCTCACTCCCCACCGTGACGCGGTGGAGATTCGTTTCGTCCCTCCGCCTCCTGCACAAAAATGACGGGATTTGAGCGGCTAATCCGGCGCCATCCCAATCTGACGGAGAACTTCATAGGCCGCGATTCCGGCCGCGGTGCTGAGATTGAGCGAACGCAAATCAGAATTCGCGTGTGGAATGGTCACCCTTTGAGCCGCGCCGATCTCCTCGTGCAGCCAGTCTGGCGCCCCGGAGCCTTCGTTTCCGAAAACCAGGCCGTCCCCATCCGCATAACGCACGTCCCAGAAGCTCTGCCCGGTCTTGGTGGTGAGAAGCCACAACCGCGGCGGGGCGAAAGCGGAAGCACGAAACGTTTTCCAATCGGCATGTTGGTGGACATCGAGCGCGCTCCAATAATCCATGCCGGCACGCTTGAGATTTTTGTCGGTAATCTCGAAACCAAGCGGATGAATCAGATGAAGGCGGGAACGCGTCAGCGCGCACATGCGGCCAATATTGCCCGTATTCGGGGCGATCTCCGGCTGGAAAAGAACCACGTGCAGCATGTCCGCGATTATTTCTTACGCTTCATTAACTAATCAAGCGCGTCACGGCGTTGCATTTCGTTTTGCGCGGTGCAGCTTTCGGGCACTTCCAACTGTGAACGACACGCCTCGCAAAGTTATCGTTATCGTGGATGACGAGCCCTCCTACGCAGGGCTGATGGTCCAACTGTTAAGCGACAGCCTGGATTGCCGGGTCATCGCCTTCACCAATCCCCTCGACGCGTTGGCCGCGCTGCCAACTTTAGACGTGGGGGTGGTGGTTACCGATTTTTCGATGCCGGCATTAAACGGCCTCGAGTTCGTCCTTCAGGCAGAGCCGATGTTGCCGGGTACGCCTTTCATCGTGGCGACCGGTCACACTGTCGGACTTCCCATCGAAAGTTTTGCGCGCATCCCCGCCGTAAAGGCGCTGCTCCGAAAGCCGGTGAGCTGGCGTAAACTCGCCGAAGAAGTGCTCCGCGTCTGGCCCGACCCAACGAACATGCCCACGCTCAAACCCGAGCTGGCGTCGTTGATCTAATCGAGCCAGAAGAACCGGCGCTTCCACGAAGCGCGGGGCGGCGAATGCTCACGCCGTCTCGATGCGTAAACCGTCGTTGTCAGCCGTTAATACCCTGCCTTCGGAAGGAACCGCCAGGTGAACGAAGGCGCCGCGCATCGCGGAGAGCACTTCATCGGCTTTTTCCTGCCGACTGAGGCAAAGCACGCTCGAGCCGCTTCCACTCAGCCAACCGGTGTAAGCTCCCGCCTCCACACCGGCCGCGATCGCTTCCCGCCCGCCACGAATCTTCGGCAGGCGGTAAGGCTCATGCATGAAATCGGTGACGGCGTGGCGCAGTTTTTCAAAATCGCCCGTCGCAAAAGCCGCCGTGAAGTAGGTCGCGCTATTGATGCTCTTCACGGCATCGAAATACGGCAAAGTCGCGGGTAAGACGCCTCGCGCTTCCTTGGTGAGCATCTCGCCATTGGGAGAGACCACCACGAACGCCAGCTCGGCGGGTGCGACAATGCGGACGGTGTCCACATAGCCCCCGGTAACCGGATCGCAGCGCGAAACACAAAAACCTCCGAGAATGCCGGCGCTGGCGTTATCGGGATGGCCCTCCAAGGCAGTCGTGATTTCGACCAGCTGATGCCGGGAAAGCTTCGTGCCGCTCAGGGCATCCAAGCCGGCAAGCACTCCCGCAATCACGGTCACACTCGATCCCAAACCGCGCGCGGTGGGCACATCTCCTTCGATCTGATAAGTGAAACCGATGGACGGCCGTTTGACGGCACGAAAAAAAGCCGCGGCAGCATCAGCCACCATCGACTCCGCTCGCGCATCCGACGGACGGGAAGGCTCCGGGACCACCGCGCCACTCGGCAGACGGGAAAGCGTTACCCGGTTATAAAGAGAAAGGGCGAGTCCCAGGGTATCGAATCCGGCGCCGCAATTGGAGGTACTTGCCGGCACGCGCACCGTCACCGAGTCACGTACGGCGGTCATGAACGACGGTAAGACTTCTGGACTTTATCCATTTCGCGCTGCACCGCTTTGATCTTCAGGGTCTCACGTTTGTCGAAAAGCTTTTTCCCGGTGCAGAGTGCGATTTCCACCTTCACGAGAGCCTCTTTGAAATAGATCCTGATCGGAACGAGTGCCCGTCCACCGGTGGACAGGGCTTGATCGATCTTGCGGATTTGATGGCGGTGAAGGAGCAGCTTGCGCGTCCGACGCGAGTCGTGGTTGTTCAGATTTCCGAACTCGTAGTGATCGATATGCGCCCCGTGGAGCCAGAGTTCGCCTTTTTCGACGCGGCCAAACGCATCGCTGATCTGCGCCTTGCCCGCCCGGATCGATTTCACCTCGGTGCCTTTCAAGGCGATCCCAGCCTCAAATTTCTCGTCCACAAAATAGTCGCGCAGAGCTTTCGAGTTTCGAATCTCGGTGTAGCGCTTCGAGTCTTTCTTTTGCGCGGACATGGCTCAGGGGGGGGAAGGCGGGAGAACTTACCACAAAAAAGGCGGCACCGACAATCGCCGGGCCGCCCGAAGTTGCAATCGCGTGTTGTGCTTAGGCGACGGCGAGTTCGAAGCTGATCTTGCCCTCGATGACTTCGCGAAGCGCGGTGTCTTCCGGCGAAAGCTTCTCGAGCGACTCGACGAGCGGGCGATTGCCGCGCTTCAGCTGCTTCACCCGACGGGAGATCACGTTCACAAGGACGTTCGGGTCGGTGATGGTTTTCAGGGCTTCTTTGATGTAATCGTCACGCATGGTTGGGATCGCTTCGGCCAAAAATGGACGGTGAGGACTAGGCCGGTTGCCGGATGCGTCAAGGCGAATTCCGGCTTGCGCCCGGCCCGTCGGATGCAAACCGTTCCGCTCATGTTCGTGGTATGGACGACACTCGACGACCAGGAGATCGCAGAGCAGGTGGCTTTCGATGTCATCGCTGAGCACTTGGCCGTGTGCGTGCAGGTGGACATCACTCCCGTAATTTCAGTTTACCGTTGGGAGGGTGAAACCAAGAGCGCCCACGAATACCGGATCGCGTTCAAATGCTTGCCGGAGCAACTCGACCGGCTCGAACAATGGGTTTTGGAACGCCATCCGTACGAAACCCCGGAGTGGATCGTGGTGAAGGCTGAAAGGGTCGGAGAAAAATACTTGTCATGGGCTGGAGCGAACGGCACGTTCCTGCCCTTTAACGAGTCACAACCTCCCCTTTAAACCCACCATGTCACAGCACAAAAGTCTCCAAGGCGCTTCCGGCCTCGTCGTTAAGCGCAACGTCCTCAAACGCTTCGAGCGGGTGGACTTGCTGAAGAAACGCGGGCAATGGAAGGCCGGCGATCGCGTCCAAGGCCTCCGTAAGACGAAGCCCGACGTTTAAGCCACTTCCGCTCTTTTCCGGCAGGCAGTTTCCACTGCCTGCCTTTTTTTTGCCCAACCTCAAACCTGCTGTTGCTCCAGCTATGCTCGAACCGATCAAGAAGCTCGTCGATTTCATCCTCCACATCGACGTTCACCTCGGCGAGATCATCAATAACTACGGGACTTGGACCTACGCCGTCCTTTTCCTGATCGTTTTCGCCGAGACCGGGCTGGTCGTAACACCCTTTCTTCCGGGCGATTCTCTGCTTTTCGCCGCCGGTGCCTTCAGCGCAAAGCCCGACACGGTGCTCAATGTGCACCTGATGGCGTTCCTGCTTTTGATCGCCGCCTTCCTCGGGGACACGATCAATTACTTTATCGGAAGCAAACTCGGGCCCGCCGTTTTCAAGCGCGAGGACTCCTTCCTCCTCCGTCGCAAACATCTGGATCGCGCCCACGCCTTTTTCGAAAAATACGGGGGCCGGGCCATCATTCTTGCCCGTTTCGTCCCCATTGTGCGGACATTCGTCCCTTTCATCGCGGGCGTCGGCAAAATGACCTATCGCCAATTCCTCTTCTACAATCTGATCGGCGGTTTCGTGTGGGTGTATTTTTTCACCTATGCCGGTTACGTCTTCGGCAACCAGCCCTTCGTGCAGAAGAATTTCAAGGTGGTGATCCTAGCGATTATCGTCCTCTCAGTCCTCCCGATCCTTTTCGAGGTTTGGAAGGCGTTCCGTGAATCGAAAGCGAAACGTTCCCAAGCTTGACGCTCAAGCCGCCGGGTCGCTCTAGTCACTGCCACCAATTTTTCGCGAGCGTAGCACAATGGATAGTGTAGTGGCCTCCGAAGCCATTGATCCGGGTTCGAC
>JBDSSU010000094.1:0-4148 GCA_039928635.1 Opitutaceae bacterium
CCGCGTGAACCAATACGAATTGCATCCGACGGAAGTTGCCGTGTTGACCAGCAAACATGGAGACGTGACCGACAACAGGTGGACTCTGTTGGCCGGGGAGCCATGGGTGCTGACGTTCCCCGATCCGCCCGACCGCTCAAATTCACAGGTCGCGAGCTTTGTATGGACCAAAAACGGTGAGCTCCTGCCGGAAGCAAAGGGCCTCACATTGAGATTTCCCTGGCTGCGGCCGTCCGACGCGGGAACGTACGTTCTCTCAGTCGTGGAGCCGGGGAGAACCATCGAGTCGATGCCAGTGAAGATCGACGTGCTCGCGTGGACCGAACTTCCGCCGACACGCGGTCTTCGGCCTCCTCCGCGATAATCTCCGGGTGAGGGGGCGCGGCTCAAGAAAAACCAAATCAGCCCAGCGGGTGTTTCCAGTAGTCGGGATCGCGACGCAACGCCATGACGGCGACAATCCAGACCCGATCAGGCTCGTCGAGGTAGACCTTGGCGTAGGGGAATTCACCGCCCAATTCCGGACCAAGTTCGGTGTAGTAGGCTGCGGCCTCCGCAAATTCGGCGTCGGCCTCGGGATGGAAGACGTGCGGGCTTCACCGGCCCACGATGCGGCGAATCTTCGCCGACGTCGTTTCACCGGGGATGCCTTCGACCGCACCGCTGCGGATCTCGTCGACACGACGTTGCACGGTCGCCGACCAGGCCTGCGCGTGCGCGGGATCCTGCCCGCCGTGGGTTTCAAACAGGACGCGATCCACCAAGTCAGTCACCACGTCACGGGGAAGGGATCGGATTTCCGCCACGAGTTGGTCAACGCTCATGGTCGCCACGCTGCCGGATTCAGGCCGAGCGGCAAGTCTGCGAAGCCTTGACGAACGGCTTCGCCTGCCCGGGATGGGATGGATGGGCGGGCGTGACTCTTGCCAGAGGGCGTTGACCCACCCCCGCTCCGGAATCACCAGCGGAATCGCCTGATTGCGAAAGCGGCGGTAGCGCCGGAAATCTTCGTCGACGGTGATGAGTTTCGCACGCGGACACAGCTCCGACAGCACGACCAGCGTGGCATCGCCGGTGGCCATCAGCGGATATTTGGCGAGCAACTCTCCCACGCGGCGCGGTTGCTCCGACAATACCGGCACGAGCAGTACTCGCTCGCTGGCGATCAGCTCGATCAGTTCAGCCAGCGCCGGGCGCAACTGGCGGAGACGATGACAAGCCTCCGCCACCGCTGTTTCAGTCGTGGCCAATCGTTCGTCCAGCACCGTGAGCGTTTCCCGACCCCAGCCGTGCCACTGGTCATCACCATCGAGCAGGCCGATGAGCGGACCGGCATCCACCAAGTAATTAATCGCCGAAGCCTTCAACGGTCGAAAGGTCACTCCGACCAGACTTCACCATGCCGGCCACGCGACGCGCCCACTCGCCAAACGACGGGCCTTTGCTGGCGGCTTTGCGCTTCGTCACCACGCGACTCGCGCGCGAAACCGGTTTGGAGGCAGCTGACGACGCTCTCCGGACAACGCGGCCTCGCCGGGAAACCCGCTTGGCGGAAGAGGAGGAAGGCGTCGGCATCGCGGTGACGTTTCTCCAATTTTACCCGGGGTCAAGGCAGCCCGTTGGAGGAACAGCCGGAGCATGGGAAACATTCGCCGCTGCATCCGGTCTCGCGGGAAGTCGCTAATTGCTGAATGTCAGATCACGGTTTCTCCCGTCCACATGAACTTTCTCCTTCATTTCCGTCCGTTCGTTCTCGTCGCAGGAATTTCCCTGCTCGCCGCCTGCTCGACTTCGCCGTTGTCCCGGATCGATTCCAATCGTGCGCTCTATGAATCGTGGCCGCTCGAAGTCCAGGAAGCGGTGCTCAGTGGGCACGTGAAACAAGGCATGACGGCCGAGATGGTCCAGATGTCGGTCGGCAAACCCACCCAGGTCATCAACCGCTCCGTACAGCCAGGAGATGATGAAGTCTGGGTGTATCGGAAAGGTGGCGGTGGCGGCTCTCTCTTGAAGAACACGGGCATCTCGATCGGTGGCGGCGTCGGCGGAGTCGGCGTCAGCACCGGCACCAGCATGGGAGGTGGCGGTGGCTCCGCCGAAGAAGAGCACGAAGTCGTCTTTCAAAACGGCGTGGTCGTCCGCACTGATTTCTAGTTGGGCTGATCCGAGGCAAATCGCGGGTGAGGAGGGGCGGGGTTGATCTCGTCTCTTGCACAACGCGAATTCCGCGGCTTAGAAAGTGGGATGCGCCCCACCCCTCGTACCTTCCTGGTCGTCGTTTCCCTCCTCGTCCTTGCGCCGTTCGCCCGCGCGCATGAGGCCGTTGATGCCATGCTCGCCGCCGCCAATGCCTACCTCGGCGCCCTCACGCCCGAGCAGAAGCAAAAGGCCACTTATCCGCTGACCAATGCCGAACGCGAAAATTGGAATTTCGTGCCGATCGCGCGCAACGGTCTTTCGTTCAAGGGCACGTCCACGCAAGTGCAGGCGCTCGGTCTGGCGCTGCTCCGCACGGGCGTGAGCCACACCGGCATGGCGAAAGCGCAGGCGGTGATGCAGCTCGAACTTGTCCTCAAGGATCTCGAAAAGGCCAGGCCAACGCAGGACCGCGACGCGACCAACTACTTCGTGACGATCTTCGGCGAGCCTTCCGCCGACAAATCCTGGGGCTGGCGCTTCGAGGGCCATCACCTGTCGTTCAACTTCACCCTCGTTAACGGCCAACACGTCTTCTTCGCGCCTTCATTCATCGGCACGAATCCCGCCGAGGTCCGCGTCGGTCCGCGCAAAGGCGAACGCGTGCTGGCGGAAGAAGAGGATCTGGGACACGAGCTCATCAACTCGCTCAACGACGCCCAGCGGAAAGTGGCCATCTTCGCGGACAAGGGCCTCACCGAAATCGTCACCACCAACAAGAAGCGCGTCGAGTTGCTGACGCCCGTGGGCATCGCCGCCGCGCAGTTCGACGCCGGCCAAAAGGAAAAGCTCATGGCCGTGGTGAAGAGCTTCGTGAACCGCTATCATTCCCTCCTTGCGGAAGAAACGATCACGGAAATCACCCAAGCCGGGCTCGACAAGATTACGTTCGCCTGGGCCGGCGCCCTTAAACGTGGCGAGGCGACTTACTATCGCGTGCAGGGTCCCACGTTCCTGATCGAGTTCGACAATTCGCAGAACAACGCGAACCACATCCACTCGACCTACCGCGAGTTCAAGGGTGACTTCGGCCACGACCTCCTCTCCGAGCACTACGCGAAAGAGCATCAAAAATAGCCGTCGAGTCGACGGCATTCGTCGTCGCGGAACACAGGATCTGCGGCGGCGTATGACAGATAATGCGGAAAAAAGACTGGACGGATGCGGCGAGATTGGCACGTTTGCCCCCGCATCAGGAACGAATCAGCCTTCAAAAAGCTGATTCCGCCAACCGGGCCGGGAGCGGCCACGGTGGATCGAGCGAAAGCTCGGATGTGCGTCACCCGCAAGGGGGACGAACCAAGAACGCTCCCGAAGACGAAACCGATCTGATGCCCAGATCGGTTTTTTGTTTTCACCCTGCTGCGCGATAACTCCCACAAAGAAAAATCACGCACCATGTCTACCATCACCCAACTCCTCGGCATCCGCGTCCGCGCGGAAAACGCCAACCACCATCTCTGGAATAATCACGGCACGTGGTTCCTCCACTACACCGTCCACCCGACGCCCTACACCAAGGAAAGGGTACGCCGCTCGCTCGGCACCAAGGACCTCGACGTCGCCCGGGAGCGCCGCGACTCGTTCTTCGTCCAATTCGAATCCCTCGGTCGCAAGCTCGTGGGAGCCGGCAAACAAGTGGCCGCGTGACCCGCCCAATCTATCTGCGACACGCCATCGCTGTGCACTGCCCAATGTTTCCCGCGTAGGCGAGGTGCGCTCACCCCGCGGGATTCAGTTTCGCAACGCCCGCAACTCGCGGGGGCACCCCACCTACATTCCGGCCGCTTCGCTCCGCCGGCTCGGCAGCAACGCGGCGTCCTGCATGCCGTGGATGATTTTTTTGTCCGGCGGACAGAACGTCGCCAACGCACCTGAAAGCCGCGCCTGTCCATTGATAATAAAATAATACGGGCAGAGCCGCAGGCGGCCGTCGACCTCGCGCGCTACCG
>JBDSSU010000095.1:0-6181 GCA_039928635.1 Opitutaceae bacterium
CGCGCTCCCGGCGAACTCACCGACTACGGCTGGCAGGTGGATGAACCGGTGCTCTACCGCTTCGGCTACACCGAAAACAATCCCACGCCGATCGCGAAGGCCGGCGGCATCATCACCAGCCTCATCAACAACGTCAGCAGGAACGGCGCGCTGCTGCTCAACATCTCGCCCCGCGCCGACGGCACGATTCCGGACGAGCAGGAGAAGTTGCTTCTCGAAATCGGGGCCTGGCTCAAGGTCAACGGTGAGGCAATTTACGGCACCCGGCCCTGGACCAAGTTTGGCGAGGGCGCGCTGACGCTCGATCGCGGCCAATCCTATTCTGCAAAGGACATCCGCTTCACCACCAACGGGGATGTTCTCTACGCCATTGTACCCGACTGGCCGGCCGACGGCAGGGTTGTGGTCACTTCGCTGGCCGCCGGGTCCCGTTCGCTCCCGGCCGGCAAAATTCAGAAGGTCGAAGTGCTCGGCCACCGCGGCACCCTTGAATTTTCCCAAGATGCGGAAGGACTGAAAGTGAAATTCCCCACCGAAAAACCCTGCGATCACGCGTTCGCGCTTAAAATCAGCGGCCTCACCCTTCGGTGAAATGTTACCTTCCTTCACGTCTGAGTTTTCGCCGGGTGCCTTGATTTCCCTCGGAAGGGATGGCGTAAGGCTGGGCTCGACCATCGGGCATCGACGCGACAGTGCTCTCCTATTTCCGCGATCGTCGCTTAGGACGGAGCGCTCCTGATTCCATGCACTATCGCCAACTCGGCCACACTGGTCTGAATGTCCCTGTCCTCAGTTTCGGGGGCTCCTCGCTTGGCGGAGCGTTTCGGCAAACCGACGACCGCGAAGCCATCCAGACCGTCCATGTAGCGCTCGATCTGGGAATGAACTTCATCGACGTATCGCCCTACTACGGGGCGACGAAAGCCGAGACGGTACTCGGGAAAGCCCTGCAAGGGATCGCTCGGGATCGGTACATCCTCGCCACCAAGATTGGTCAGTATGGCGACGGCGTCTTCGATTTTTCCGCGGAGCGCGTCGTCCGGTCGCTGGACGAAAGCTGCGCGCGTCTGGGCGTCGACTACCTCGACCTGCTGCAATGTCACGACATCGAATTCGCCGATCTCAATCAGATCGTCGACGAAACGCTCCCTGCGCTCGTGCGCCTGCGCGAGGCCGGTCGCATCGGTCACATCGGAATTACCGGCCTCCCGCTAAAAGTTTTCCCCGCCGTCCTCGACCGGATCGGCTCGGGCGTGGTCGAAACCATTCTCTCGTTTTGCCGCTATGAACTGAATGACACCGGTCTCGACTCACTGGTCCCGTATCTGAAAGACAAGGGCGTCGGCATCATTAACGCCTCCCCGACGGGGATGGGTTTGCTCACGGAGCGAGGGATTCCGTCCTGGCACCCTGCGCCACCCGCGATGGTTGCGGGTGCGCGGCGGGCGGTGGAATACTGCAAAAGTGTCGGCGCGGATATCGTGAAACTCGCGGTGCAATTTTGCATCGCGCATCCCGGGATCGCGACCACGCTGGTCGGGAGCGCCAATCCCGAAAACATCCGAAAGAACGCCGCCTTCATCGAGGAGCCGATCGATTTCGAACTGATGGCGAAAGTCCTCGAGTTGCTCCGCCCGATCCGGAATCACAACTTCACCCGCGGGCGCCCGGAGAATCGCGATCCAATTGTTCCGAACGAAACCCCGGCCTGAACTCACCGCGTCAGAACAGAGCAAGACCCAGCAGCTTCAGATCTCGTCGAATCTCCCATGCTTCAAATTACCCTCGAAAAGCCCGGTCATTTCGGCGCCACCGAAAGCCCCGAACCCACGCTCGGTCCCGGCGACGCGCTCGTGAAAGTGCATCGCATCGGAGTCTGCGGGACGGATCTGCATGCCTTCGCCGGAAAGCAGCCTTTCTTCGCCTACCCCCGAGTCCTCGGCCATGAACTCGGCGTCGAAATCATCGATCCGGGTGACAGCCCCCATGGCCTGAAAGCCGGCGATCGCTGCTCCATCGAACCCTATTTGAATTGCGGGCGTTGTATCGCGTGTCGTCGGGGAAAACCCAATTGCTGCGCTGAACTCAAAGTCCTCGGCGTTCACATTGACGGCGGCATGCGTTCACTCCTGGCGGTCCCTGCCCGCAAACTCCATCCGTCGATGCAGCTTGATTATGATCAGCTCGCATTGATCGAAACCCTGGGCATCGGCGCCCATGCCGTTGAACGGGCTGAAGTAAAGCGCGAGGATTTTGTGCTGGTGATCGGAGCTGGTCCCATCGGATTGAGCGTCATTCAATTTGTGCTGGTGACCGGTGCGACCCTTGCCGTGATGGACGTGGCAGAAACCCGACTCGCTTTCTGCCGCAACCAACTTGGGGTGAAATCCACCGTCACTCCCGGGGAAGATTCCGCGGCGCAACTGAAAAAAATCGGCAGCGGAGACCTTCCCACGATCGTGATCGATGCCACCGGTAACGCCCGATCGATGGCGGGCACCTTCGAGCTTGCGGCGCAGGGCGGACGAATTGTTTTCGTCGGGCTTTTCCAAGGCGACGTGACTTTCAATGACCCGAACTTTCACCGCCGTGAGCTGACGCTCTGCGCCAGTCGCAATGCACTGCCGAAGACTTTTCGCGACATCATCACCCTTGTTGAAAACGGCGAAGTTAACACGAAACCTTGGATCACGCATCGCTTCGGCTTGAGTGAAACCCCGGAGATATTTCCCAAAACCATCGCGGGAAATCCCGCGGTGTTGAAAGCGATGGTTGAGGTGTAAGGCCGAGGCGCCCCGACGAGCGCACTCACCGCGACGATCACGGTTTGAATGAAAATGATCCGGAAATTCCCACACGTGGGAAACACTTCGCGCATCTTCGCCGGCAACGAAAACAGGAGGACCACCAGAATCAGTCCGAGAAATCGGCCGAGCTGCGCGAGCAGTCGTTTCGAATGGGGGTTCATCAGGGTAAAATTTCAGGACCTGCCCGTCGTCACCCCGCATCATCTCCGCTTTCGTCCACTCGGCGCATGGACGGCACCGCAGTTAACTCGCCGACACGGGCAAGGCGTCGAATCTCCGCCGGTCCCCGCTCCGTCTCAACATAGGTGAGTCGCTGAACAACCCGGATCGATCATTTCGCTTTTGCTTTGGCAGGCGCCAGCGGCGGGCGCAGCCAGAGTGCGAGGCGTTGATATTCGATGTTCACGTCGAAGCGCAGTTCGTCGAATTTCGTCTGGTCGAACGCGATCTTCTCCAGCTCCCGAAAACGTTCCTTCAATTTCCCCACCTTGTGCTTTACCCAGGCCTTGTGGTCCGGCTCTTCCACTTTTTCCAACAGGGGATCCAGCCGCGCCAGCTCTCCTTTCAGCGCCTCCAGCGCCGAAGCCTGCTCGGTGGTGAAACCCGGCTGCGCATCCGCGATGACCGGTTCAGCAGCCGGCAATTCAACCGTGCAGAGGGCCAGCACCATCAGCCCTGATGCCAGGGACGAGAAAAGTCTTTGCATGAAAAAGCGGTTGAGCGGGGCCATGGGCGCAGAGCTTTTAGAGGCACCCGTCGAGCTGGCGTGGGAGCGCCGATCAATATTATTTATTAAGGAACAGTTCACTTTGCACGATCTCGCCCACCAGGCTCCGGATCCCGTATCCGCCTGCCTTGGTCTTGTGGAGAATGGCTTCGATCTTCTCCCGATCGCTGAACCCCACCGGCGCACCGGTCGCAAAAACGGCCAGCTGCCGGACGAAATTCCGGGCGATCTGATCTTCGTCGGCCAGCAGCAGTCGCTTGAACTCCCGCACGTCGTGGAATTTTTTCCCATCCGACAATTCGCCCGCAGAGTCCACCGGCAGGGCATAGCGGAATTGGAAGGGCCAGCCGTCTTTGCCGAATCCGATCTCGCCACCTCCGGGGGCGGACGCCCGGTAGTTTTCGCGCCACGCACCCATCACATCGAAACTCTCCAAGGCGAATCCCGGCGGGTCGATTTTCCGGTGGCAGACGGCACAGCTTTCGTCCGCCCGGTGTTTGTCGAGTTGCTGGCGAATCGTCACGGCACCCCGGATATCCGGCTCCACCGCCGGGACCGCGGCGGGCGGAGGCGGGATCTCATAGCCCACGATCCGCTCCATGATCCATTTTCCGCGCAGCACGGGCGACGTCGTCGTGCCGTTCGCCGTCACCTTCAGCACACTGGCCTGCGTCATGAATCCCCCGCGCACGCTGCCGGCCGGCAGCTTCACCCGACGCATCGCCACGCCGTCAACGCCCGGAATATCATAATGCTCGGCCAGACGTTCGTTCAGGTACGTGAAATCAGAATCCACGAGCGTGCGCACCGGCAGATTCGCGCGCAGCTGCTCGCTGAAATACAACCGCGTTTCATCCAACGCCGCCTCGGTCAGCGCATCGTCGAGCGTGTAGTCGTTGTAGAGGGTCGCCGAGGGCGTCGTCTCCGCGATCTTTCGGATGTCGATCCAGTAATCGAGAAACGCGTCCACGAAACGACCCGACTTGGGATCGCTCAGCATGCGCTCGGTCTCGGCCCGCAGGACTTCGGGACGCTGCAATTCGCCTTTTCTCGCACGCGCGCGAAGCACCGAATCCGGCTCAGAGTTCCACAGGTAGAGCGCCAGGCGGGTCGCCAGCGCGTTGTCGTCCAGCCGACCGACCGGTTCCTGCAAATAGACAAACTGAGGAGAAGCCAGCACCGCCGCGTATCCGACCAACATGGCCTTGGCAAAGCCCAGGCCCGCCGCGCGACGTTGTTTGATGACGTCGAGGAAAAGGGAAACGTCGCTCTCCTCGACGGGCGTCCGGTAGACCCGCTGCATAAATGTGCGCAACAAACGCTCGGCGTCGCGATCGGGATCCGCCGATTCCACGTCTACGTTAACCTTGGTGAGCTGTGCGCCACCACCTCGCCGTCCGCCGCCCGCATTGCCGGTTGGCGCCACCATCAACGAGACCGCGCCCGTTTCCGACTCCACGCGTTTCAGGGGAAGATCGCCAAAGAGCAGGCGGTAACCCGCGCCCGCGGTGTCGTCGTAGAGCGGTCCCTCGACCTCCATCCAGCGAAAGGCGACGCCAGGTTGACCATCCTTTTGCGCCCAGGGATTCGTATGATTGTACGGCCAGTTATGGCCGGTCGGGCGCGAGCGATAGAAGCGCGTCGCGTTGGGCGACAGTGACTCGTTGGCATAGAGCAACACCTCGCCAATTTCGCTCACCGAGGCCTCGGGCTTCACATCGAAGCCGCCCACCCGCCGGCTCATCGGCCCTCTCTTGGTATAAACATTGATCGACTCGTTTCGCCGCCCTTCCGAAACGTCCGCGCCTTTGCCGAAAAACCAGTAGGGTTCGTCGATCTTCCCCACCCGATCCAGTCCTTCATAGATCGTCCGGTGACCGCCAGTGCCCACCCAGATGGAGAGCCCGCTGAACTTGACCCGATAACGACCCGTCGCCGGTGCCCGAAATTCGTCGAAGCTGTAGGTGAAGCCTTCGTACTCACTCGAAATCATTCCCACCGCTTCCCGTTCGCGGATCGCCGGATCAGTCGCGCCCACCGTAACCGGCGCCGCTTTCGCGATGACCTCCGGCTGGCCGGTTTTATCCAGCACCGGAAACGTATGTCGCGGCGCGGAGGGATTACCCAGCGTATTCCAAAAAATGACCATCGATCCCTGGTCGCGCGCATAAAAACGTCGGGACGTCGTCGGCGGCCGAACCAGCTGTTGGGCCATGACCTCGCGCATCGCGTAATCCGCGGCGCTCATATAGCGGGTCATGTGAACGTAGGACACATCGAGCGCCTTGCTGACCTTGTTGAAGCGATAGGCTTCTCCATCCTCCGGCAACTGGCTTTGCACGAGGAGGAGCGGCGCGTGAAAGATATCGCGCAGCGAGTTTTCGTATTCCGTCCGGTTCAATCTGCGCATGACCGACCGGCCGGTTTTCCCAATCGCCGCTTGTTCGTACGTGGTAAGTGACGACGCCAGATCTTTGATGAAGCTCTGCAGCTCACGCTCATCGGGACGTTTTTTTTCCTTCGGCGGCATCTCACCCGCCATCACGCGGTCGTGAACCTTAACCCACGTCAGAAAATTGGCGGCGTTCTCCGGTGCGAACTCCAGCGCCGTGAGGTCCAGCCCACCTTCCTTGTCCACTTCGTTGTG
>JBDSSU010000096.1:0-4847 GCA_039928635.1 Opitutaceae bacterium
CGGAGAGTAAGCGACCGATATGATGGGAGCCGTGTGCCCCTGCAGCGTGAGGAGCATTCGACCCGTGGCCGTGTCCCACACTTTGGCCATCCGGTCGGAACTGCCGGTCGCGACTCTCTGGCCGTCCGCGGAGAATGCGACGCTCAGGATCGGTGCGGCATGCCCGGTGAGCGTTTGCAGTTCACGACCGTTGGCGGCGTCCCAAAGTCTGGCCGTGTTATCCTGACTGCCAGTGACGATCTGTCGGCTGTCCGGAGAATATGCCACTGACAGCACCGGCCCGGTGTGGCCCTTGATGGAAAGCAATTCACTCCCGCTGCTCGAGTCCCATGTCCTCGCCGTGAAATCCTGACTTCCCGTAACGATGCGTTTGCCATCGGGAGAAAATGCCACTGCGACGATTGGGCCGATGTGTCCTTTCACGGTGAGCGGCTCCGCGCGCCCGGCCGCGTCCCAAATCCGGGCCGTATTGTCGTAGCTGCCGGTGGCGATTCGCTCGCCGTCGGATGAAAAGGCTACCGACCCAATCCGGGCAGCATGTCCTTTTAATGGGTGTAGCTCCCGGCCACTTGCCGCGTCCCAAATCCTCGCGGTCCAGTCATTGCCGCCGGTTACGATCAGGCGGCCGTTCGGTGAAAGCGCTCCCACTCTGGCGCTATGGACTCCTTTGAGTGCAATCGGTCCGGAACCGCGGGATGCGTCCCACACCCTGGCTGTCTGGTCATTGCTGCTGGTGACGAACTGTTTTCCGTCGGGAGAATATGCAACACCCCAAATCGGTCCGCTGTGCCCCTTGAACACGAGGAGCTCTTCACCGCTGGCGACGTCCCACACCCTTGCCGTCGCGTCGGCGCTTCCCGTAACAATCGACTGGCTGTCCGGCGAAAAACCCACGTCACGGACCGGCCCCGTGTGACCCTTGAGCGTGCGCAGTTCCTTGCCCGTGCTCGCATCCCACAATTTGGCGCTCTGATCGTGACTGCCGGTCGCGATCCGCTGGCCATCGGGGGAAACCGCTATCGTCCAGATCGGCGATGCATGGCCGAGCAACGTAAACAGTGGAGGGCCACCCGCCGAATCCCAAACCTTGGCCGTCTTGTCCAGGCTGCCCGTCACGATTCGCCGGCTATCCGGTGAAAATTCCACCTTCGTAATCCTCCCGGTATGACCCTTGAGCGTCGTGCGGACTGAACCATCCGCCGAATCCCAAAGCATGGCGGTTTTATCCTGGCTGCCCGTCGCGATGCGAAGGCCGTCCGGGGAGTAGGCTACGGAAGTCAGCGGTCCGCTATGACCGGTGAGAGTGAACAGTTCAACGCCCGTGGCGGCATCCCATACCTTGGCCGTCATGTCCCGGCTGGCGGTGACAATCCGCCGGCTGTCCGGCGAAAACGCGACCGCTTGGAAAGCGCTGTTGTGTCCTTTCAACGTGAACAATTCATCGCCCGTCGCGGCGTCCCACACCCTCCCATTGTGATCGCCATTGCCCGTGACGATTCGCGTTCCATCCGGTGAGTAGGCCACCGCCCAAACATTCGCGTCGTGCGACAAGTAACCGCGAAGGGTCTTCAAAGCGATGTGGGTTTGCTGCTGCCAATAATACCACTCGAAACCGCGGTCCGGAAACTCGCTCGTCTCGTGCAGCAATTCCTTCAGCCGTTCCATGTCGGTCTTCTCCCAGGCCTGTTGGGCCAGGGCCATCTTGGCGACATAGAGATGCCGCTGGGCGTTGATCTTTTCCGCATCCGCCCGCAGCCGCTCCTGCCGCTCGGCCTCCCCGGCTGCGACCGCTTTTGAGCGCTGTTCGACGGCGGTTCGACGCTGCTCCATTTCCTTCGCGAGGGCCTCGCGTTCGCGGAGAAATGACACCATCGAAAAGCTCAGCCCCGCGATCACGGTGAGCGTCACGACTCCGGCCGCGCCGAAGGCGAGCCGGTTCCGCCGCACCATTTTTTGGAACCGATATGCCGTGCTGGGCGGTCGGGCGGTGACCGGCTCGTTGTCCAAGTGTCGTTTGAGATCGGCCGCCAGACCGTTGGCGGTCTCGTATCGCCGCGCCCGATCTTTCTCCAGGCACTTCATCACGATCCAATCGAGATCTCCCTGAAGTTGGTGAACCAGCTTCGACGTGTCAGCGGATCGGTGCCTGGCCGTGTCCGTCAATTCGTCGCCTCGCAGCGTGGCGAGCCGCGTGCTCGGGCGAATCGGCTCCTTCTCGCGAATGGTCTTCCGCATCTCGTCCAGGCCGGCGGCGAGCAGCGCTTTCGTTTCGAACGGGGTTCGGCCGGCGAGCATTTCGTAGAGCAGCACACCCAGGCTGTAGATATCGCTGCGGGTATCGATATCCACACTGCTCATCAGCGTCTGCTCGGGACTCATGTAGGCGGGGGTGCCGATGAGTGCTTCGAACTGAGTGATGACAGTCTCATCCGTGAGCCGCCCCTCGGTGGCTTTCGCGATCCCAAAATCGATCACCTTCGGCACGGCCACGCCATCGTTGACGGTGACGAGGATGTTCGAGGGCTTGATGTCGCGGTGAACGATTCCTTTCTGGTGGGCGTGTTGGATCGCCTGGCAAACCTGGATGAACAGGCCGAGTCGCTCGCGCGTGGAGAGGGCGGCGGCATCGCAATACTCCGTGATCCTGACGCCCCGAACCAGTTCCATAACGAAGTAGGGCCGGCCGGCGTCGGTCGCACCGCCGTCGAACACCCGGGCGATGTTGGGATGATCCATCATCGCTAGCGCCTGGCGCTCGGCCTCGAAGCGCGTCACGACCGCCTTCGTGTCCATCCCGAGCTTGATGATTTTCAGCGCGACGCGCCGCCGCACCGGTTCCTCCTGTCCCGCGAGGTAGACCACGCCCATGCCGCCTTCCCCGATTTTCTGCAGGAGCTTGTAGCGGCCAATGAGGTCGCCGATCGCTTCCTCCGGCACCGCCACGACGCGTGGCGCGTGGGGTGAGTTTAGAATGTCCTGTGCTCGCTCGTAACCGGCCAGCAGTGCTTCGACTCGTGCGCGTTGGGCGGCATTTCCCTGACACGCCCCGGTGAGGAATGCCGCGCGTTCGGCGGCGGGAAGCGCAAGTGCGTCAGCGAAGATGTCGTCGTCACCGTTCATGATGGGGCATGGGGCGCTGGGAGAAGAGGCGGAAAGCGGACGCCCGCTGAAAAAAGGGGCGGGCGGGAACTTCAGCGAAAAAGCTGACCCTCGATTCGTCGCAGACGGGAGGATGTTCAGCAAGGCCTGATACGCTTAGTGCGCGGCAAGACTCTGCTCGAGAGCCCGGGCTTTCGCTTGGGCGATGAATGCGCGCACCGGCTCGCTTCGGCTGAGCCGAAGCAGGGTCACGCGGTCGTCAGTGAACTTAACGATCAGCGTGTCGCCGGCGTCTCCGCCCGGAACCCCCTTCGCTTTGAAGTTCCAATAAACCCACACGTCAGCCGAGAGGCGGGCGTCCGGTTTTCCCAGCATGAAGTCGACTGTTTCCCGCGACATGCCCTTCGAGACGACGGGATTCGAATTCAGGGGAACGAGCGCTTCGGAGACCGCGAGAGGTGAGGGCTGGATCGCAAACGCGGGCGCGAGGAGCGCGGCGGAGAGGACGAATGAACGAACGATGGAGTGAATTTTCATGTGAGGTGGGGACAACCTCCAAAGCGAAATTTCCGGCCTGCGCATGACACGCGGAACGCATTTTCCTCAAAGAATATCGTTTTAAGGTCCGCTCGGCCGCTCGGGTGGGCCGCGGCGTTCCTCACTGAGTCAGCTCGAAAAACGCGGCGAGGACGCCGCCTCCCGGCGAAAAGCTGAAGAGCCGATCGTTTGATGCCCGCCTCGGTGGGACGATCAGCGCAGACGATCCATCTCGTTCACCAGCCACGCTCGCGCGTAAGCCCAATCGCGCAGCGCCGTGCGTTCGGAAATGCCCATCACCTGGGCCACCTCCTCAACCTTGAGCCCAATGAAATACCACTGCTTCACCAGCTCCGCCTTGCGGGGGTCGTGCGCTGCGAGATTGTCCAGCGCTTCGCTCAGCAGCAGCAGCTCCGCGCCACCTTGCTGGGGCGCAGCCAGGTCGAAGCCGGTGGCATCCGCGCTGACTTTTTCGAGCTCGCCGCCGTGACGGATCGCGTGCTTGCGGCGCGCATTTTCGATCAGGATGCGACGCATGCCCTCGGCCGCGGCGGCGAAAAAGTGCGCACGATTCTTCCACTGCGGCTGTCCGTCACCCCCGAGTCGCAGCCAAACCTCATGGACGAGAGCGGTCGGTTGCAGTGTCTGCCCGGCGGACTCACGGGCCATTTTCGCGGCGGCGAGCTTGCGGAGTTCGTCGTACACGAGCGGAAGAATTTGATCCGCTGCCTGGACGTCGCCCTGTTCCGCGCGCGCGAGCAGCAGGGTGAAATCACCGCAGGCGTGATCGGGCGGCCGGGGTGCGTCGCTCATGCGCCGCGGACGCTGACGGCTCCGGCTCGTTCCGCAAGGTCGGTGGCAATCAATGCCCGCCCGACTGCATGACGCCGACGGTGCCGCGGTAGGTGCCGCCGCCGAGATCGTCAAACTCGACAGGTACTTGGGCTCCGTCGAAAGCGCCCGGAGTCTTCACCAACCAAGACGGCCTTACCGTATGTTTATTCGCGTTAGCCGCGACGCTGTCGGTGAACAGGTGATTCTCCTGCGCGTCGGAGAGCACATAATCCGCCTCGAGGTGAAGAATAGGCCCTTCCGGCGACTGGATCGAGGACACGCGCACCGTGAACAGCGTACCGGTCAGAGCCGTCGAAGGATCCCGCGAAGGTAAACATCCCCGGAGCAAGCTCCGGGGTATTCGCAGAAACTGATG
This sequence comes from Opitutaceae bacterium, assembly GCA_039928635.1. Lineage (GTDB taxonomy): Bacteria > Verrucomicrobiota > Verrucomicrobiia > Opitutales > Opitutaceae > DATAKE01. The sequence continues at coordinate 4,847 of JBDSSU010000096.1, forward strand.
C
>JBDSSU010000097.1:0-3167 GCA_039928635.1 Opitutaceae bacterium
AACCATCCGAAAACGCTCTCGGCGAGACGCCGAGAGCAGCACGCGAGACGCGCGCGCTCCCCGGACCCTTTTGCAACCAATCCGAAGTAAGCTTCGGGGTATCAGACCCAAAGAATGAAACCGAAACCGCCAGCCTTGGTGCGCGCGAGTTCTCGGGCGGCCGCGAGACCCGCGACACCTCCACCGATTACGACAACGTCCGCCCGCGTTGCATCCATCCGACAATGACCCGGGTTTCCCGCGCAAGTGCGCGCCGCCAACCCGCATCAAGTCGATGCTTGGATATCCATCGCACCGACCAGCATTCGGACGGGACGTTTCTTTTCCCGAAGTTTTTCGCCCCGCGGCCCGCGAAGCGTGGAGCCTGACCGCATCCGCAGTTTCTGCCGCAGGGTGAAGACCTCTCGCAACGAGAGACTGAGCTTGTCTTGCACCCCCTGAAGCTCCCGGTAAAGCGCGACATTCGCCTTGTTCGGAGCGCAGCGCGTCGACTCATCCAAAGCGACGGTCCCGTTCGTGAAATCGCTCAACTTTGCTTTCGAGTTTCCCTCGCGCCGTGCGACGCACCAAGCCGCCTGCAGTGCTCCGCCGAGCGCAGCGCCTTCGTCCTCCACCATGGCGACAACCGGCACGCCGAAAACGTCCGCCATGATCTGGCGCCACACCGCGGACTTGGCGCCACCACCCGTCACGCGGATTTCCTTCGCCTTCACCCCGAGCGTCGCAAGCCGGCGCAGTCCGTAGTTCATTCCCATCGTGACGCCCTCCATCGCGGCGCGTGCAAGGTAACTCGCGTTGAATGTCTCGCTGTTTAAGCCGAGCAACGCACCCGAGCCATTCGGGACGTTTGGCGTCCGCTCACCGGCGAAATACGGCAGCAACACCAACCCACCCGCTCCCACCGGCGCCGCTCCCACCGCCGCAGCCATCGCGGCATGGTCCTGGCCGAAGAGAGTGCGCACCTGCTCGGTGACCGTGGTGACGTTCATGGTGCAGAGCAGCGGCAGCGAGCCACCCGTCGAAGAGCAGAACGCCGCGATCTCCCCTTCCGGATCAACCACGGGTTTACTCGCGAACGCGTAAATCGTCCCGCTCGTGCCGAAGCTCGCCGTGACAACACCCGGTGAAACATTCCCGGTGCCGATGGCGCCCATCATATTATCGCCGCCGCCGGCACTGACGACCACGTCGGGCGAAAAGCCGAACTTGGCGGCCAGTTCAGGCCGCAACGTTCCCGCGGCTTCGTGAGAGGCCGACAATGCCGGCAGCCAACCGGCGAGATTTTTGTCGATGGCATTGATCACATCACGCGACCACGCGCGCTTCCGCACATCCATCAGCGCGGAGCCGGACGCGTCGCCGAACTCCATGAAGTAATTTCCGGTCAGGAAAAAATTGAGGTAATCGTGCGGCAGGAGGACGTGCCGCAGCCGCCGGTAATTCGCGGGCTCGTTTCGTTTCAGCCAAAGAATCTTCGGCGCGGTGAATCCAGGCAGAATCAAGTTCCCCGTTTTTCGAATCGCCGCTTTCGGCCCGCCAAGCTTTTTCGTGATGATCGCGCATTCCGCCGTGGTGCTGGTGTCACACCACAACTTCGCCGCGCGGATCACCTCGCCTTTCTCGTCGAGGGGAACAAAGCCGTGTTGCTGGCCGGAGACGCCAATCCCTCTCACGCGCTTCGCTTCACTGGCGCCAAGTTTCCCCGCCAGCTCGAGCAGCACCTGCTCGAGCGCCGCCGTCCAGTCACGCGGGTGTTGCTCCATGTGTCCGGCGGGCAGTCCTCCGATCAACTCATGCGGCGCACGGGCGTCGGCGACGACCCGGCGCGTCTCGAGATCCAGCACGACGGCCTTCACGCTTTGGGTGCCAGAATCGATTCCAATGAAAAGTGACATGAGGGAAGAAGAGTTGCCGAGGGGTAAACAGGCCGAGGCTTCGTTGATGGCGGGGCCGCTCCTGAGATCAAAATAAAAACTGTTTCACGCTTCTGCTGGTCAGTGGGAACTGGCTTAACGACACGGCCAGTTTCAGGCGCAGCGACGAAATCCTCGTCGGCTTTGTCGGCGGCATCTGGCTTTTCGCGGAGCCCAACTGGCGCCAAAAACTTGCTCCCGTGCTGGGTGTGCTTGCGGGGATCGTTCTCACCATCCTTGGCTGAACGGCTTGCCGGTCGTGGACAGGGTGGCCGTCCGCGAGCGGCTTATTTCCCTGTCGAGTTGCCGGACTTGATCGCGTCGAGAAACTCCACCGGCGCAAAATCGTCCGTCAACACCCGGGCCGTTTCGAGGCGTGCGATCGGAAGGCCCATTCGTTCCTGGCGAATGGTGTCGAGATCGAGCCGTCCCGTGAACGGCGCTTTCAGCAGGTCGTAGGTACTGGGCCACTTGAGTGGATCGGTCACGATCGGATCGCGATATTTCACGGCGCAGATGATCACGTTGCCCCGTCCCGAAGAGTTAAACAGCACGACCTGCGGAAACACCTTCATGATCGTCTTGATGTCGGAATAGAAAAGTTCGCTGGTTGAATGGAGATTGCTCACGAACACCCCTCGATCCCCGAGCCGAGCGGCGCACTCGCGATAAAATTCCTCCGTCTTCAAGTGAGGCGGAACGAATCCCCCGCGGAATGCATCGAGGATCAGCCAGTCCCAGGTGCCTTTGTCGCGCTTCACGAAAATGCGGCCGTCCATCAACGCCACCGGTGTTTTCTCGGTCGGCTTAAACGCCATGTATTTTTCGCAGAGCTCCTTCACCTTGGGATCGAGCTCCACAGTCTGGAGCAGCGCCTGGGGATAAGCCGCGGTGAAGAGCCGGTGAAAACCGGCGCCGCCGAGCCCAATCATCAAAACTTTTTCGGGCTTCGGCTGAAAGAAAAGGGCAGCGTAGAGCGAACGCGTGTAAGGCACGACGAGCTTCAGCGGGTCGCTGAGATCCACGGCCGATTCGAGCGCCTCGGTACCGCGAGCACGGGCGCGCAACTCGACGAGGTTGCCTTTCCGCTCGAGCGTGAGGCTGTTATAAATCGTGTCGTGGGATTCCACGAAATCCGCGGCACGCGCGCCGACGCCGGCCAGAACGGAGAGCAAAAGGGAGGCGATGAGTTTCATGACGAAAGAGGTTTCCGGAGCAACCGCACGAGACTCGCGAGGCAGATGACTGCCACCG
>JBDSSU010000098.1:0-2511 GCA_039928635.1 Opitutaceae bacterium
CCCTGCGGCGCATACGAGGTGTCCATGAACCCCGTGTTCATGCGCGGTAGCAGCGAGTCCTCACCCCAGTGCTTCGGCACGCGCGAAGAATCGATGGCGGTGAGTGCCGTCGAGTTTCCGCTGTTGATGAAAAGCGCTTTGCCGTCCGGCGTCAGCTCGACCGTGTGCACGCCGTGATCGCCAGCAAACGGAATTCGGCGGAGTTCCGTCACCACGTCATTGCTGTCGAACTTGTCGTCCTTGTTTACGTCCTGCACCCGGAAAAGGCCTTTGCCCTCGGACATGACGTATAGACTGTCGAAGGCCCACAGCATGCCGTCTGCCTTGCCGACATCCAAGTCCACCAAATCGACCTGGGTTTCGCCCGTTCCTCCCGGCGGCGGGAAGCTCAGCCGATAAATCCGGCCGTTTCGCGCGGACGTGAATACGCGCCCCTTGGGATCGGTCGCGAGGGAAACCCAACCACCGGTCACCTGATCGGTCGCGGCCACATGCATCAGTTCAAGTTTGAAGCCGGGCGCGAGCTTGATGTTTCGGACGTTGAACTCGCCGTGCGTCAACGTCCCGTCTTCCAGGTTCGCTTCGGCGAGCGCGCCGAAGAGGGCCGTCGTGGTGAGCAGTCCAGCGATGATGGGCAGGCTGATTCTCATAAATTTCCGGGGTTGGTTTGGGGTACTCGTCATAAAATAGTTTTGGAGTGTTCGAGAGCGATCGCGTTGCTCACTGAAACATTCTCAGCGTCGAATCATTCCCGGAGACCAGAAACGCGAGCAGGTCCGAGATCTCATCCGCATTCAGCGTGTAGATCAATCCAGGCGGCATCAGCGAGACAGTCGAGGGCGTCACGGTTCGAATGTCCTCCCGTTGGATCACCGTGAGTTTGGCCGGGTCCTGCACGTCCTCCATGACGCTGACGGTGGTGTCCGACTCCTCGGGCACCCTGCCGGCCACCACTCCACCGTCCTTCTTCACGACGACTGTCGTAACGTAGAGGCTGCTGATCAGTTTACTCGGCTCGATGATGCTCTCGAGCAAATCGCGGACGCTGAACGTGCCGCTGCCGGTCAGGTCCGGTCCCACCCCGCCGCCATCCCCCGCGAAAAGATGACACGCGGAGCAAGCCGCCTCGGTGAAAAGCTTCTTCCCGCGCTCGAAGTCCCGCTTGCCCTTGAGTCCCTTGTTCACCAGCGGAACCAGTTCATCAACCGTCCAGCTCTTGACGAACGATCGTCCGGCGGGTGCTTGAGTCGTGGTCTCGGGGGCTGGTTGACCGTTGACCGGCGGAGAGAGCGCGGCCGTTTTCGGGGCGGCATCGGCGCCGCGCACGGCCCCCGTCGCCATCAATGCAGCGACGATCACGCATCCTGAGATTCGATGTGAAAACGACCGCCTTGGGCGGCGCGGACCGGAAGCCGATGCCAGCCACGCCCATCTCGCGATTCGAGGGGTTCGCTTCACGTTCATGCCAGAAGGGGAATGCTTTCTCACTTCAAGGTTTCGCCGGGAGGAATTTGATCTTCGGGTCCTTGAACTGGATTTCCATTTGCCCGCCGGCGTGTTGCTGGAAAGCGATGATGCCGTTCTTCAGGGCGCCGGGATTTTCATCGATCAGTTCGCAGAAAAGCTGGCCGTTTATCTTGATGGTCATGTGCGAGCCGTCGGCGACGACGACCAACTCATTGAACTCTCCTCCCACCGGCTTGATCAACGCGGCGAGCGCCTCGGAGCTTTGTCCCAGCGGCTCCGATTTGCCGATACCGCCGTCGGCGGGGTAAATGGTCTTGAATCCGCGCAGAGCCATGAGGAGGGCGCGCGGCTCCCGTTGCCGGCGCCCGGCTTTGCTCGCCTCGTCGTAAATGCCGCCGGTGTAGGCGTTGCGTGGATCGAAGTCCGCTTGGTAGCCGCCGATATGTTTGGTGTCCGCCCGGTCGACCACGCTGCGGAATTGCACCCCCGAATTGCCGCTGTGGGAAACCCACCGGAACTTCACCCGCAACTCGAAGTTGGCATACTTTTCGGGATGCTGCTGGGAATCCATCCAGATCAAATTGGACTGGATGTTGCCGCCCGGCTCGGACGTCGCCACGCAATCGATTGCTCCTTCCTTCACGGACCAGAAATTCGGCAGCGCATCCCAGCCGCTGAGATCCTTGCCGTTAAACATCGCGCTGAAGCCATCCGCGTCGGGCTTGAGCAACTCCATCGGTTGGCCCAGTCCGGGCGAACTGGTGGGACGCGTGAAAACGATGCCGGCATCGAGATTGCCTCCTCTCCCACCGTCGCGAGGGGCGGCAGGGGGCTGGGCAATCAAGGAAGCTCCTGTCACAAAAACAGCAGCGGTTATCGCTAACAGAGAATAGCGCCCAAGGCGCGGAGGGGTTTTCATTTGGTTACCGGGGTAAGCTGGCCAATGGGTTTGTCGCCGATCGCGATATCGTCGTAGTAAATGTCAGCGGCGAGAGTCTGGGAGCCGTCCCACGTGCGGAAGCCGAGATCAAACTCGACAAAGCC
>JBDSSU010000099.1:0-4082 GCA_039928635.1 Opitutaceae bacterium
GCGAGATTCACAAAAGAGAAAAACGGGAGCCCGAGCGCATTCGCGATTAACACCGGCGTCATATTGACGGTCGCCGAAGAATCGAACGCCCCACGCTGAAATAGCAGCCGGATGATCGGCAACGCGAGCACCGCCAGCCCAACGGCCGCAGGGATGTTGATCACCAGGATAAGCCGCATTCCCTTTCGGTAGGATGCTGCGAGCTTCGGGTGATCGCCCGCTGCCGCGTAACGCGTGATTAAGGGAAACACCACCGTCGATACCGCCACCGCGAACACGCCGATCGGCAGCTCCATCAGGCGTTGCGCGAAATTCAGCACCGCCACGGCCTCGTCATTGAGCGACAGCCCCACCAGTCGCGACACACTCATGTTCACGAGGTAAACCGATGACGCAAAAACCGTCGGCGCCATCAGTCGCAGCATCGACCGCACCGGCGCGCTGAGCTGGAAGTCAAAGGCCGGCCTCCACCCTTCCTTCACCAACGCCCCCGCCGGCACCACCATCTGCAAAAATCCACCGAGCAAAACGCCGGCGCACAGCCAAATGATCTGATCGCCGTGCGCCCAACGCATCGCCGCCAGGAGCAGACTGATCTGAGCCACGTTGAGCCAGATGGGAGAAAGGGCCGGCTCCACAAAGCGATGGAGGGTTTGCAACGCCGCGCTGAACGCCGCGGCCAGTGATACGAAAATCAGATAGGGAAACAGCACCACCGCGAACCACGCGAACAGCAGCCATCGCTCCTGCGCCGCAGCCTCGAGATGGAAAAGTCCCGCCACCGCGAGAACCAGACGATCCTGCCCGAGCACTGCCATCGCCAGCACCACCACCGCGGTCGACGCAGCGAGCAGCCAGCTCGCGACTTGGTTGACCAAACCGAATGCGCCGGCTCGCTGACGCGCCACCAGTTCATCGTGCAACGTCGGCACAAAGGACGCCGTTAAGGCCCCTTCAGCGAGGAGCCGCCGGAATAAATTGGGCAAGGTCTGTCCCGTGAAGAACGCCGACACCAACGGACTCACTCCGAAAATTGCCGCGGTGATACTCTCGCGCACCAAGCCCAGCACGCGTGACACCATCGTCAGTCCGGAGACGACGCCGATGTTCTTCAGGTGCTTGGACACAAGAACGTTTTCAAGAGAGCCGACAACCGGAGCAAGACCTTAGCTGCAGGAACGCGCGTCACGGCGTTTTGGGTCCCTTCACCCTCGGCCGGAGAGTCGCTCGGAAGGGTCTCAATTAATCTAAATTCACCGGGACATTCCAGCTAAGCGTCGCGCCGGCAAGCGTTCGGCGACCGACGCAAACGCCGAAGCGATTACGTGACGGGGTGCCCCCACCTCAGACGACGCTGGGCTCTGACCTCACGGCATCGTGAGCTTCAACTCGCTCCCCTCCACGCGGACGGCGACGAGCTGTCCCCAGGAAGCGGCGACGTCTTCGGGGAAGGGCTGCGAACCCAGCAATTGTTTCAGCGCGAACTTTTTTGCGAAGGGAAACCGGTTCAGCGGACACGAACCGATCGTCATCGAAGCAGGTACAAAAACAAAACGTCCGTCTTCCCGGGCGAAATCTCCCTTGGCGAGGAGGATCATGGTTTGACCGAACCCCATCACGCTGACCGTGGTTGGCACCGCGATCTGCATCACGCCATCGCGAATCCGAAACTTCGGGGGCAAAACCGTCGCGTCCGCGTTGATCTGAGGCAAGGGCAGCTCACCCGCTTTCGCTTTCGCTTTCGGCTTTGGCGCTGGGGCCGGTGCCGGGGGTCTGGAGACGGTCAGGAGGTTCAGTTCATCCTCGTTCACGGAAACCGACTGACCGGCGGCGAAATTCTTTCGTTTCGACTCAGCCTGCGGCCCTTTGTTCGCGTCGCGCGAGCCCGCGATGTAATAGACCGCATTTGCCACTCGATCCGCTTCCTTGGGCAGCTCCTTCACTGCGACGACCGGCTTCAAAATGAGCGAGAGAGCGCCGAGGGCGATGCCCAGCGCCAGAGCGAGAAACGCTCCGAGAAAGACTTCCGTCCACGAAGGACCGACACGAATGGTTCTGCTCATAGGATTATTTCTTGGCGGATTTGGAACGCACGTTTGAAGGGGATGCCGCAGGTGCCGGCGCAGGCGCTTTAGTCGCCGGCGCCGGCGGTTTAGCAGCTGGCGCGGGCGCGGCGGGCGTGGCGGGCGTGGGTGTGGCTGGCGTGGACTCGGCGGGTTTTGATTCCCCTCCGCCCGTTTTCGCCGCCGGCTCCTTTTTGTTTTTGTAATCGGTGATGTAGAAGCCCGAGCCCTTGAAAATTAATCCGGCGCCGGCGCCCACCAGCCGCTTGACTCCCGTCTTTCTGCACTTCGGGCATTTCTTGATGGGCTCATCGCGCATCGACTGAACGAGCTCGAAGTTGTGTCCACATTTTGGGCAGGCGTACTCGTAGGTCGGCATGGTCGAATCGGCCGTTTTTTGCGCGATGCCTCTCCCGATGGCGAGTTCGTTGTGCAGTCCAGCGGACATTTAACCGCAGATTGAAAAGCCCGGCTCCCTTCCCGAAAAGTTTGTCACGTAATACGTGACACCCTCCATCCACCCAACTTGCGCCCGTGTGCCCGCGCACTCGGGTCGTCGTTTTCATCGGAGGCAAAAAATGGCGGTCGATTTGAAAGGGTGAAGTGGGAGGGGGAGAAACGGCAATGACGTCCAACGGTTGCACCTTTTTTTTGAAACAGCCTTCTGGTGGACGAGTTTTTAGGCGGCCGCGCCCGTTTTCATGGGATCTTCTTCCGGCCCGATATAGCGGGCCAGCATCTCCCGCAACGCATCAGGCCGAACGGGCTTCGCAAGGTAGTCGTCCATGCCGGCTCCGAGGCAGACTTCCCGATCACCAGCCATCGCATTGGCCGTCATCGCCACGATGCGAAGGGTCGAGGGAAACCCGGGGGCCTTCCGACCCTGCGCCTCGCGAATGCGTCGCGTCGCTTCGAGGCCATCCATTACCGGCATCTGTTGATCCATCAGCACCAGAGCGTAGTTTTTCACCTGCAACGCGGCCAGCACCTGCTGACCGTCCGCCACCACATCGGCGGAGTAACCCAAGTTGCGAAGTTGGTGCAGCGTGACCTTTTGATTCACGCGATTGTCCTCGGCGATCAAGATGCGGGGTTTATCCCGCGACGATGAGGAGGCTCCGATGGGTTCGGTCAACGCAGGGGCGACGACGGCAACCGGCACCGTCGCAAGCAAACGGTCCAGCGCAGCCCCCAGCCTTTCGGTTCGGACGGGTTTCGTTTCACACGAAGCGACGCTGAACGTTTCCAGCTGAGCCTGCGACGGAGGCTCGCCCCGTGAGGTGAGCAACATGATCGCCAGCCGCGCCAGCGAGCTATCCGCCTGAATCGCCGCCACCAGGCCGAGGCCGTCCATGCCCGGCATATGTTGGTCCACGATCGCCAGGGTGAAAGGCCTTCCGGCGGCGGCCTGACGCAGTTTGACGAGCGCCTCCGCGGACGAAGCGGCCGATTCGTGCGGCAGGTGCCAAAGCGAGCAGAGCTGGGCCAACCATTTTCGACTGGCGGCGTTATCGTCGACGATCAGGGCGCGGTGATGTTCAAAATGCCGCGGTGACGGCGGCGGGAAGGAATCGCTCAGGGGCTCGCTAGCCGATTTCAAATCCACGGTGAACCAGAACTTCGAACCGGCGCCAGGCTGGCTGGCCACGCCGATTTCGCCGCCCATGAGATCGACGAGGCGTTTGCAGATCGCCAGTCCGAGACCCGTACCACCGAAGCGGCGCGTCGTGGACGTATCCGCCTGGACGAAGGGTTGAAAAAGCGCCGCCAGCACGGATTCCGGAATCCCGATTCCGGTGTCGACGATCTCGAAGCGCACCCGATGCCATGCTGCTTCGCTGTGAACGAGGGTCACGTTCAGCACCACTTCGCCCTTGGGGGTGAACTTCACCGCGTTTCCGATAAGGTTGAGCAGGACCTGGCGCAAACGGCCAGGGTCGCCACCCAAATGCCGCGGCACCTCCGGATCAATCGTCATCACGAGCTCCAGGCCTTTCCGCTGCGCCCCCGCAGTATGCA
>JBDSSU010000100.1:0-3666 GCA_039928635.1 Opitutaceae bacterium
CACGCGCTTCCGTGCCCGGTTGCGGCAGCAGGGCGGCGGACGGTGACGGTTTCACTTAAACGATCGCCGTTTTCTTCTGTCGTTCTGAAACCGGGAGACCAACGCGAGGCGTCGGGTGATTCGTCCGATCAACTATCCCCTCCACCCACTCGATTGTCATCCTGAGCGAAGCGAAGGATCCAGCAGGAGCGGCGTGACCCATCTCGCGGGGTCGTCCCTTCCACGACAATCCCACTTCGACTCCCTCCTACCGCTTCGCTCTCGCGGGCGGCTGCTTGAAGATGGGCGCGCTCTTTGGGTTCCAGCCGCCCAGGACGAATTCGGGATTGCGGTAATTGGCGAGCGTCTCTGCGTCCGCCGGCTGCGTCAGCTGACGGGAAATAGGGAGGCGCCCACTTGCGTCCACCGGCTTGCCCGCGAGGTCGCGGCTGTTGAACTCCCAATAGTGCAGGTCCGGATACGATGGCGCGGGCTCGTTTTGCGGGAGCCCGTCCAGCTGCCACGCGATTGGGCTCACGCTTGGGCCCAGCACACAATCGAGCAGCACGACTTCGCTGTTCGGGAAACGGGAAGGCTGCACTCGGGAGAGGAGATTCCCTGTCACGCCGGGCGCGCCATCAAACGTGCAGCGATAAAAAACGTAGCCATGGTTCGGCGCGCGATTGCGAATCTGCGTGTAACAGGTCCGCGAGCGCACCGAGCGGGCGATGCAATCCTCGAAGAAACACGGGCCGGTGCCCCAAATAAAATCCACATCGCCTTCGATGTAACAGCCCGTGATGTAGGCCTGTCCGTTAACCTGCAGTGTGTCTTGGAAGCTGTAGAGATCGAGGTCCTTTAGAATCGCGTGCGCCTCCGGGGTACCGTTCAGGATGATTGCCTCCGCCTGCGATCCACCCTGGGGCGTCGTGTTTCGGACGGTGAGATTAGCGATCGCCAGATCGTTGGCGCGATGAACCAGCAGCACGCCGCGACGGTAGATGTTGCCGCGCACCCGAGGCTGGGTGGAGGGATCGGGCGCAGCCCCGGCGAACGGATTCCCGCCGGCAAGGTTGAAGCGCTCGTTGTTGGCGTACGCGATGATGGTCTGCTTGCGATCTTCACCCAGCAGCGTGATCGCGTGCTTTCCCTCCCAAAAGATGAGCTCACGGTAAGTCCCCTTCCGAATGAAGAGCGTGGTCGGGGTGGTATTGCCCTCGGGAATAAAATCGATCGCCGCCTGCACCGTAGAAAAATCGCCGGTGCCATCCGCGGCGATCGTGAGCCGTGTCGCGCCCGCCGCGGGCGGCACCGGCTTCGTCGTGAACCGCCACGCCTCCGAACCCTGGATGGAGGCGGAGGGTTCCGCGCCTGACTTGAAAACGCCGGCGTCCGCGGTGACGTAGTAACTGTGCCCGTAGTCGAGCGCGTGATTCTTCAGAAAAATCTCCGCGACATTTCCCGTCACGATCACCGGCGTGTATTTGAAATCCGGCAGCCCACCGATCGTCTTCGATGCCACCGGCACCGCGACATCGATGGCCTCGATCAGCGTGTTGTTCGCCGTGTCGAACACCTGGATCTTCCCCACGCCCACGATTGGCGGGGCTTTAAACGTAAGCCGCAACGGTGTGTCCGGGTTAACGTTTTTGGCACCCGCCGCCGGGAACGCGCTGCGCAGGAGCACAGGAAGCTCAAGATCCGCCGTACGGTTTTCTGGAAGCGCGCAAGCACCCAATCCAACCGCTACGGCAACGCAGACCGTAAACCGCGCGACACGACTTATCACGGGAATCACCCTCGTGGGAGGAGAGAACATCCCTGAATTTCTGGGTTTCGATTCTTTCATTCTGAGGCGCAAACCAACCACCGCTGTTTGGTGGATTGGCGATGAACTTGTATCGAGCGGTCGGCCGATTGAGCGGCACGGGCATCTTGCCCGTGGGTTCGGAACACGGGCAAGAGGCTCCGGCCACTCAAAGCCCGTTCATCAGCAGCGCAGCGAAGAATCCGCGCTCGCGGGGCATCGCGTCGGCGTAGTCCCAGTCGATTCTTCACTGCGTTCAGAATGACAAACGATTTGGAGGCGTCTCCCTACTCCTTCTTCGACGCTGGCGGCTGTGCTGGCGCCGAGGGAGCACCGGGCCCGCCGCGACCGCGGCCACCCCGGCCCACTGCGTCGCCCGCCACGGGCGTCGGGGCGGTTGCTGGCACCACCGTGACGTTGCTGTAGCTCACCGAGCCCGAGTAGGTCAGGACGTCGGGCCCCTCAACCCCTTGGAACGTCGAGTTCACGATGCGCACATTCTCAACGATCGATTTGGGGGTGCCGACGATCGACAGCACGCGCGGGCTGGAGGTCGACGTTACATTCTCCATGAAAACATTCCGCACCTTCGGCGCCAACGGGCCATCCATCACGCGGCCGTAAACCAAATCGATCGTCAGTACAGAATGGGAGACCCGACCGACTTTCACGTTGCGGAAGAAAACGTTCTCCAGAAAACCACCGCGACCCGAATTGGTTTTCAGCCGCAGCGCACGTTCCAGATTCGGGCTGTCCATCTCGCAATTTTCGGCGAACACATTCCGGATGCCGCCCGAATTCTCGCTGCCGAGCACGACGCCGCCGTGGCCGTCCTTCATCACGCAATTGCGGATGATGATGTTTTCCGACGGCACGTTGACGCGGCGTCCGTCCGCATCCTTGCCGGACTTGATCGCGATGCAGTCGTCACCGGTGTCGAAATGGCAGTTCTCGATCAGAACGTCCTTGGAGCTGTCAGGATTGCAGCCGTCGTTGTTCGGACCGTGGCTCACAATGTGGACGCCACGCACGGTGATGTTGGTCGAGAGGACCGGGTTGATTTCCCACATCGGCGAATTGATGATCCGCACGTCCTCGATGAGAATGTTTTTGCAGAGGTAGGGCACGAGGAAGTTCGGCCGCAGCGTCCCCTTGTCGCCGAAAATCCGCTCGGCCACCGGCACACCCTTTTCGCCCATCTCGATCAACTGGGCGCTTCCCATCAGTCGCACCGGCGGAGTCTGCGCCGCTGCCGCTGCGGCGCGCTGGCCGATGCCCCACCAGTTTTCGCGGCTCGCCGAGCCATCGAGCGTACCCTTCCCCGTCACCGCGATGTTCTCCTGTTTGTAAGCGTAGATCAGAGGCGAGTAGTTCATCACTTCGGTGCCTTCGTAACGCGCCTGCACGACCGGCAGATATTTCTCCGGCTTCGGGTCGAACTTGAGCGTCGCGCCCTCGGCAATGTGCAGGTTGACGTTGCTCTTCAGGTGCACCGCGCCCGTGAGAAAAACGCCACCGGTGATAACCACTCGCCCGCCCCCCGCGGCATTCGCCGCCGCGATCGCCTGGCGGATGGCGTCGGTACAATCCGTCATCCCATCACTTTTTGCACCATAGTGGGTGATGGGAAAATCACGCACGGGAAACTTGGGCGCTTTGATCCGAGCGAGAATGCCCGGGACGCTGTCCCAACTGACCGCCTTCGCGGCGAATGCGACCGGCGAAACAAGGAGGGAGCCAGCGAGGCCCAAGGCGACGGTGAGGAGGCGGGTTTTCATAAATGCGAAAATAGAATGAGGTGAGGGATGAGGCGAAGCGGCGGTCCAAAATCGCCTGTCATTCTTCGCTGCGCTGCTGACGAACGGGATTGAAGTGGCACG
>JBDSSU010000101.1:0-15043 GCA_039928635.1 Opitutaceae bacterium
AAGACTCCTCATAGGTGGAGCACACGAAAAAGTCCGCCGCGGCGTAGTAACGCAAATGCTCCGGGGTGGTGGGGTGCACCTCGAGGTTCGCGCGCCCGAGATGGAGCAGCAGGTCTTGCAGCCACACATCCGAAAGCGTGTTCAGCCCGCCGAGCATCACGAAGCGCGTGCGCGCCGCCAGTTCCGGGTAACGCCGCCAGAGCAGATCAACGGCCCGCGCGAAGATGTGCTGGCCCTTGCGACCACAGACGGTGCCGACGTTCACCACCATCAATTCATCCGGACGCAGATTGAAATCGCGACGCAGCTGTTCGCGGTCATGGGTGGCGAGCCACTGGTCGATCTGCGTGATGTTGATCCAGCCCGGAGTCAGACGGTGATTCGCCGGCCGGCCATAATCCAAGTGGTGATTGCGGGTGAATTCGCTGGTGAAGGAAACGCAATCGGCGACCCCGAAAGCCTCGTTCGCGAGCGAGATCACGTCGGGGTGCGGGCCGCCCAGATAGAAATTCGCCGGCGTCGTACTCTCATGGACGTAGAAAAGCGTCCGCCGGCCCGCGGCCTTCGCCGCGTGAATCGCCCAAAAGGTCGTGAAGGTATTGGCGACGACCAGATCGTAGGGCGTGAAGTCGAAACCCTGCCCAATCGCCGTGATCGCAGCCCGCGCTGCTTCGGTCGACTGAGCGGCGAATACCCCAGCAGCGCTCACGACCACCACTTTCGCTCCGAGCTGTTCGAACCGCCCGCGTAAGTCGCCTTCCACCGCGCTGACCACCGTCAACCGTACGCCCGCGGTCGCAAGATGCTCGGCGTAGTCGACGAGAAACAAGGGCGCGCCCTCAATGTTGAGATTATGGGAAACCAGCAGGACGCGCTTCGGTAGCGGCACCGTACTCGTGAGGGGTGAAGGGACCATCGCCACGGCGGGTGGTACGGCGGCTGGCGCTCTGAGACGATGCTCCTGCTCTAGTCGCGCTAATCCGCCGTGATAGTCGCCGTCTCTGATCGCGGTCATGCCGAGTTCCGCCAGCGCGGAATTCAGCGCATCCCGCATCGCGGCGAAGCTGGCGACGTTTTTGGCCGGATAAGGCGCTTTCTCGTCTTCGTGCGTGACCAGCCAGCTCCGTTGCACGAAACACAGATGAAGCGTCCCGTCCTCCAATTCCGCGTAGAGCCTCAGCGTCGCCGGGGACGGAAGCTGCGAGGGGAGATCGACGGGACCCGCCAGGCGGCAATGCTTCGCGTTCGCGAATTGCGGGAAACGTGCCTCGGCGGCGGCGACCGATTTGGCGTATTCCAAGGTCTGCCAGGCCTGCAAATCGTAGGTGCCGAGGATTCTTTTGATCGGCGCCGTTTCGTGAAAAAGATAACCGATGACGTGCGTTCTCCCGAAGACACAGCTGCCAATGGCGGCAGGATCGTCGAGGTGGCCGTGAAAAGGGAGGGGCGGAAGTCGGAACTCGCTGGGAAGCGGAAGCGCCCGGAGGAGCTTGCGCGCCAGCTCCAAGAGAGAACTCGCGGGATGCCGCCTTTGCTCGCGAAACAACATTCCGAGCACGCGACAAAATTCATGCCACCGCAACGGAGGCGGAGGCGTGGGAAGAAACGGCGGTAGAATCCGGGGCGATGCCTGATAGACGGAGCGCGCGAAGTTTTGCCAGCGTCCGTCGATGTGCAGCGCTTCGAAGACGACTTCGTTTTGACCGGGTTCAAAATCGATGGTGATTTCGAATCCCGCGAGCGTGCGGATCCCGGTGAGTGGGAGGACGTCAGCGAGATCCGGGCGCGGCAATCCGTGAACCGCGGGAAAGATCCGGCCGCCCAGGCTGGCGCGAACGTCCACGAAATGATGCCCCGGTTTGGGTGCGAGCCACCCGCGAATAACGCAGCGATCCGCGGGAATTTCCCCCGCCGTCGAAGGTGATTCGATATTATAAAAGCCCTCGGCGGTTTCGTGCATGGCCGGTTATGCCTGTGATTGGGCGACTGCGAGCGTCAATGCGGCATGCTTCGGCAGCACGGCCGCTGCGTCGAATTCCGTGACTCGTCGCCGCGCGTGATTAGCGCGGGACTTCGCCAGATCGGGTTGTTCCAAAGCGCTGCGCATCGCGGTAGTCAGCGCGTTGATATCCCCCGGATTCACGAGCCAGGCCTCTTCACCGTTTCGCAGCATGTAGGGAATCCCGTGCACGTTTGTGCTGACGATCGGCACCTCAAAGGCCATCGCCTCCAGCACTACGCGTGGAAACGATTCCTCGTAGCTGGTGCAGACGAAAAGATCGGCGGCGCCGAAATAATCGTAAGCCCGGTTCGTCTCCGAAATGATTTCGATATTCGCGCGACCGGTGTCTGCCACGCTCTGCTGCAAGAACCGGTTGTAGGGCGTGTCGCGGCCGCCAATCATGGCGAAACGGCAGCGGCGCGCCAGTTCGGGGCTTGATCGCCAGAGCCATTCCACCGCTCGCAGAAAATCGTGCTGCCCCTTTCGATCGCAGACCGTACCGACGTTCGCGACGAGAAGTTCGTCGGGTCGCAAGTTCAGCTGATCCCGCCGCGCGCGGGTTGAATGGGCCGCCCGGAAAATCCCGATGTCCGAAAGATCGATCCAGGCGGATGTGAGCTGGAAGTTTTTCCCTGAGGCGTAGGGTTGATAGTATTTCTGAGTCGCCGGAGTATTGAAACTCACCGCGGCGGCAGCTTCCAAGGCTTGGAACACGGCGGGCAGAAGTCCTGCGGGGATTCTCTCCCGAAAAAAGGTAACGGGATTGGTGCTCTCGTGGATGTAGAGCAAGGAGCCGCAACCCAGCACCGACGCGAGTTCAACACCCCAAAAACTGAACAGCGTGTTCGCGATGATCGCGTCAAACTCCGCCCACCCTCGTTCCTTCGCCACGGCCGAAATTCGCCCGCGCAATTCGGCCGGTGAGCTCGCCGCCAGGAAATGAGCGGTGTCGACCACGTCCACCGTCGCGCCGACCTCTCCGAAAGCGTCGCGCAAGGGGCCGTCCTGACCGGAAACCACGAGCAACTGAGCTCCGTGGTTTTTCGCCAGGTGGCGGGCGTACTCCACGAGAAGCAGGGGCGCGCCTTCGCGATTCAAGTTGTGCGTTATGAGAAGCAGCCGCGGTTTATTTCCGCAGGCCGGCGCGGCGGGGAACGCGGCAAGTGTTCCGGTGCTGTCCCGGCGAGTCGGCGCTTCCCGGCGGTATTGGACGAAATCACGTCTGAGTTGGGGCCAACGTTTGCCACCCTTTTCCACCGGGATGCCGCGGTCGGCGATGGCCTGCCCGACCATTCGTCTGTTCCTGAAAAAGCGCGTGGACGAAAAAGGCGGAAACGGTGACTTCAGTTCCTCGGTGTCGATGGCGCGACATTGCACGGCGAGAGCGAGATGCATGCTTCCGTCCTCCAACTCGGCGTAGAAACGGGCAGTCACGGGCGACGGAAGCTGGCTGGACACGTCGGCGAAACCGAAGATGCGGCAGTCACGGGCATGCGGTTGTTTGGGGAATCGTTCTCGCACGCCGGCGAAATCGCCGCCGATTTCAAGGTGCTGGAAAACGAGCAGATCCGTCGAAACGTACGCGCGTTTGATCGGAAGCGTTTCGTGGAAGAGCCAGCCGAGCACATGCAAACGTCCGTAAAGCGCGGGCGAGAGGGCCGCCGGTTCGTCGATGAAGCCGTGAAACGGCGGATGGTTCGGCCGCAGCGCTGACGGATGAGGGAGGGACGCGGCCAGCGCACGGATCCGCTGGTCGTCAGGGGCGGGCACTTGTTTCAGCGAGAGTTCGGCCGCCAGAGCGAATTCCTCGGCACCCAGCGGATCATGCATCGCGCGAGCGGTGGGAATTCCCTGCGCCGTGCAGGTCACCGTTTGGACGGGTTCCCATCGCGCCGTGATCGTAAGAGCTTCGATCGCGACCTGGATCGGCCCAACCGGTAACTCAATCGCGATGGTATATTCCGCCGGGAGCCAGGGGCGCGTGGATTCAAAATGCGCGGCAAGATCGGCCCGAGGGAAACCGTAGACGCCGGGAAAGTTTTGCGCCCCGATTCGGGCGCGAATATCGACGAAATGAAAACCGTGCTTCGGAACCAACCATCCGCGCAGCTGCTGCCAGCCGGGGGCGACGACCGTGTTGGCGGACGGGGATTCCAAATTGGAAAAACTTGATTCGCTCTCGTGCATTGCGGTTAGCCGGCGGGTAGCGTCGCGACTTCAGCGACAAGCTTGCGGTGCTTCGGCAGGAGAAGGGCGGCGTCGAATTTATCGCGCACTCTTCGCTGTGCGCGCTCAGCACGCGTGCGATCGCCCCGGAGATGTGCGTCCAGCGCCGATTGCATCGCATCCGCCAGCTGTCTGGCGTCTCCCGCGGGAATCAGCCACGCCTCTTCTGGCCCGAGAATTTCCGGAACGCCGTTTACTGCGCTGGAAACCACCGGCAGACCAAATGCCGCAGCTTCCAGCACCACGCGCGGAAGAGATTCCTCAAAGCTCGAGCACACACAAATGTCCGCGAGCCGGAAATATTCATAGGGATTGGACACCGTCTCAATGAGGTGAACGTCCTGCAGCTGGCGACTGGAGATTTCCTTTCTGAGGAAATCGACGAAGGGTCCAGGCGAAGCTCCCACCATCAAGAAAACGAGAGGCCGATTCTCCGTGTGGTTTTTCGGCGATGCGTTGCCTTGCAAGATTTCGATCGCGCGGAGGAACACCGTTTGTCCCTTCCGTTCGCAAACCGAGCCAACGTTGGCGAAGACGACGGCGTTGGCCGGAAGATTTTTCATCCGGCGAAGCTCAGCTCGCGAATGAGCCGACGCGTAAACGGCGATGGCGGCGGTGTCGATCCAGCCCGGCACCACGCGGAAATTTTCCCGGCGCTGGTGCCGCCAGTGCACAGACTGCGCAGCGGCAGCGGAAAACGCGACGCGCGAAGCCTCGCCAAACGCCTGCTCGATTTTCGGGAGCAAGCCAGGGACGGCGGTTGCGGCGAAAAAACGGTTCACCGAGGCGCTCTCATGCACATACAGAATCGAGGGTTTTCCGAGGCGGCGGGCGACGTGAATGGCCCAGAACGCCACCATGGTGTTGGCGACGATAACGTCCGCCGCCTTGAAGACGGGAAGGGACGAGAGTTGCTGAATTGCCGCTTCGAATTCTTGTGGAGCATCGGCTTTCCAGACGGCGGCAGCGTTCGCGATTTCGACGGCCAAACCGGCTGCCGCGAAATCCTGGAGCAAGCGTCCGGGCTCCGGCGAGACGACGTGCACTTTCCATCCAGGCTGCGCGGCGAGGTACTTCGCATATTCCAAGGCGATGAGCGGCGCACCTTCCCGGTTGAGATTATGCGTCACGAGCACCACCTGCATCGGACGGGGAAGAGCCTGGCTGGAAGACAGAACCCGGGGACGGGTTGTTTCCGGCTCGGTGACGGGAGCCTCGGATCGGTAGACGGCCAGTGCACCGGTCGCAGCCGCACGCAGTTCGCTGGAATCGAGGAGGGGGAGATGAAGGCGTTTCGACGCGGCGCGCAGCGAAACCAAGGCGCGTCCGAACGTGAGGCGCGAAAACGGCGGGAGCGGGGAGGTTGCATCCGCAATGATCTGCGGGAAAAAGCGCTGGTTAAAGGCGAGGTGCTGCTCGCCGTTTTCAAGCTGCACGAGAATCCGCAAGGCCAGCGGTTGGGCCAGCTCGGGCGGCACTTCGATGAAGCCCACGAACTGCGAGTTGGGACCATCGCGTAGTTCACCGAACGCCGCACTAACGTCGCTGCGCGGTCGGCCATGGAGGAGGGTGACCGGATTATCCGGCGCAATGAACGCGAGGAGGCGGGCGATCTTTTCCGAGCGATGCGCGAGCCATCCGCTGATTTCGAGCAAACCGAATTTCACATTCGCGATGGACTGAGGAAATTCGAGACGCCCGAAGAACGGCGGATTCGGCAGTGCGTTGAGTGGAACTGCCGCCGCCTCACCGAGCGCTTCATCCGCGAGTTTCGCCCAGGGAGTGGAAGGCTTCGATCCCCGCGCCACCAGCAAGCGCAGAAGTGCCCGGGAGATTTTGTCCTCCGTTAAAACGTTGGTTTCGGTCGGGACAGTTCCGAGCGGCGCGGGTGCGAGTTGTTGCCGATGAAACTCCTGCCAGCGACCAAGCACGTCGCAGACTTCAAATCGGATCTCATCCGCGCCCGAATTCGGCGGAAGCAAAAAACTGAAGCCCGCATGCGGTGGACCGATGCGACCTGACATTGCCACTTCAATTTCCGGTCGCGGCAAACCGCAGAGGCCCAGAAATAAATTCCCGCCGAAACCCGCGCGGACATCGGCGGCGACCTGGCCGTTTTCCGACAAAATCCACCCGGCGATCCAAAAAGGAACGTCCGGTGATTTCCACCCGGGCGGGAAGATCTCGAGCGCGAACTTCCACCGCCCGGCGGGTGCGTCCGCCTGATCCTTGGGCGTTGAGGAAACCACCGCGATTCCGTCTTTCACCGGGATGTGACGTTGGGGGCGCGGTCCGGCGGCTGCTCCGCGCCACTGAGAAATGCCTCGCGGGCGATCGCGAGGTGGCGCGGCAGTGATCGGCCCAAACTAAAATCACGACTCGCGCGCGCGTAGGCCATGGAGGTCATTTTGGTGGAACCGGCGAAGACGTCATCTAGCGCTTTCTTCAGAGCGTCGACCAGCTTGAAGGGATCACCCGCCGGGATGAGATACGCCTCGTCCTGGTTGACCAACATTTCCGGGATCCCGTTGACGTTGGTGCTGACGATCGGCACGCGAAAGCCCATCGCTTCGAGCAACACCCGCGGAAACGACTCCTCGAAACTGGTGCAGACGAGAATGTCGGCGAGCCGGTAGAAATCATAAATGTCCGGGGTCTCATCGAACACGCGAAGATTTTTCAGTCCGAGCAGCTCGATATCCTGAGCGAGTGATTCCATGTACAGCCCAGGACGTCCACCCACGACGAGAAACTCGATCTCGGCACGACCGGCATAGCGGGTCGGCAGCTCCTTGTTCAGCTGGTCGATCGCCCGCACGTAGACGTGCTGCCCTTTGCGCTCGCAGACGGAGCCCACATTGACCACCAGCACTTTTTCGGGATCGAGGCCGTGCTTCCGCCGCAGCGCGGCTTTCTCATTCGCCCGCGCGAAGGTCTCGATCCGGTCCAGATCCACCCAACTCGGCAAGGTGCGGAAATTGTCGTTGACGTTCAGCTCCTCGAAAAAGCTGCGAGTCGCTTTGGCGGTGAAAACCACGCGGGTCGCGTCGCGATAGGCATTTTCAACCAGCTCGTGCAACGTTGCCGGCAACGAACTCTGGAAGAATTTTTTCACGGGCATGCTTTCGTGCACGTAGAGCACCGATGGTTTGGCGAGGAGCGCCGCGAGGTGGATCGCCCAGAACGTCACCATCGTGTTGGAGACGATTACGTCGAACTCCGTGCACGGATGCGACGTGGCGAAGGTCTTCAGCGCGGCCTGAAAAGCTGACGTCGACTGCGCTTGGACCAGCGGGGCGACATTCCAAATCTGAACCTCCAAACCGGCTGCGGCGAAGCGGGCCCGGAGCGGTCCGTCCTCAGGTGACACCACTGTCACGCGTACGCCGGTTTGCTCGGCGAGATAGCGTGCGTATTCGAAGATGAAGATCGGCGCGCCCTCCAGTTTCAGATTGTGCGTGATGACGAGCGCGTGGAAGGGGCGCGGTGTCCGCGCGGCGCGGTGCGAGTACGGATTGAGCTGAAACTCGGTGGGGGGGAAATCCATGACATCGCTGTGGAACGGGTCGCGATCACTGCTGTAGGCTTCGACGAAGGCGACGTGCTCGGTCTCGGTGTAGCTTTTGCCCCGGGAAGCACTGCCGACGTGCTGCAACACCGCTTGGGGCGACACGACGACGCGATATCCCGCGGCCTCGGCGCGCAGGCAGTAATCGACGTCGTTATACGCGACTCGGAAATCTTTCGTGTCGAAGCCGCCGAGCTGCCGATAGAGGTCGGTCCGGGTCAACAGACACGCGCCGGTCACCGCGGCGATATTACGCGCAGCGTGCGGCAGGAAAAGATAACCGAGCTCCTCCGGGTGCGCGCGCTCGAACAAGGTGTGGGGCAGCCCGTCCTGACGGCTGATGCTGATGCCGGCGTGGTTGATCGTGCCGTCAGGATAAAGCAGGCGCGCGCCGGCGACGCCCACGCCTTCGATCGACATCCAGCCGACCATGTCTTCCAGCCAGCCCGCTTGCAGCGCCTCGACGTCGTTGTTGAGGTGGAGCAGCAGGGGCGTGTCGGCGCGACTAGATCCGAGGTTAACCAACGCGGAGTAGTCGAACGCGTGTTCGCCTCCGGGAGCGGCGACGACCTCGCATCTGAGATCACGGCGCGAGCTGAGCTGCTCGAGATACTCCCGCATTTCGGGATTGTCTGAACGATCATCGACCACGACCACCTTCACCGCTTCGTACGGCACGGTGCGGGCAAGCGAATCCAGGCAGCGTTTGAGGAGTTCGAGGTGATTGCGGGTGGGAATCACGATGGTGACCGGCGACGCTTTGAGCAGCGTTGCATCCCATTTTAGTTGATGAAGGCAGAGTGCATAGTGCTGGGCAAATGGCGGGAGAAACACCTCCGCGCGAAGTGCGCGGCGCTGGGCCGCCTCCGCAATCGCACGCCGCGCCGCATCGAAGAGATAACCTTTCTGGTCGCCTTTCGTCGCGGTGCTTTCGGCGTGGGCGCGCCAATGATAGCAGAGGTGCGGGACGTGCACGACGGGGCGGCCCTCGAGCTTCTCCACGACGCGGAGGATCAGATCGATGTCCTGCGCCCCATTGAACTCAGGCCGGAGGCGACCGGCTTTTTCCACCAACTCCCGACGGATGACGGTGAGGTGGTGCGTGTAGTTGTGTGTGACCGCCATCTCCGGACTCCATCCGCCTTTGAACTGCGGATCGTAGTGGCGGCCGGTGTCGTCGATTTTGTCCTCGTCGGTATAAACCATGCCGGCACGGGGCTCGCGTTGCAGCGCTTCGGCGACCCGGAAGAGCGCGTCGGGGGAAAGCAGATCGTCGTGGTCGAGGAAGGCCACGAACTCTCCCGTCGCCTGATCGAGCGCCGAGTTGGTCGCGCGACTGATGTGGCCGTTTTCAGAGCGAAAAAAAGGTTTTATGCGCGGATCCGTTTTGGCGGCTTCTTCGAGAATTTTCCGAACGTGAGGCTTGGGCGAAGCATCGTCCGCAAGGCAGAGTTCCCAATGGGGGTAGATCTGGCCGCGGATGGATTCCAGCAGTTCACGGAGATATTTTTCCGGAGTATTATAGGTCGGAACGACGATGCTGATCAACGGGAGCGGTTCCGAGAAACGCGCGAGGTCTTGCTCCAACGCGCGGCGCAACTGAGGCGTGAACCGGTTGTGCCAGAGCCAGCGCGTGTAAGGGTCCTGGTCACGTCTCTTGGTCAGCGCGGCTGGAGTGGCGGTCGACGCGGTGCGCGCGAGGCTGTGCGTGAGATGCTGGTGCAGGCGGCGCACTTCGCTGCGGCAGATTTTCCAGCTGTCGACTTTCACGCCGCCCAGCAACGCGCTCCGAAAAAAAGCCGCCACACATCGGGCAAAGGCGAGGGGATGATAGACGGGAACGGGGCCGCTGTTTTCGTCGAAGCGGTTGAGATGCATCCGCCGTGCGAACGCGAGACGCCGGGTGCCGTCCGGCAGGTTGGCAAACACCCGCAGATTGACGGGGCTGGGCGCGTCCGTGCGCACATCGATGAGACCGTAAAAGTTGGAGTAAACGGCGTGCGGCACCGTGGGGTGGTGCGAGGCGACGTCCGCCCTTTCCTTCCCGAACACCAGGCGGTTCTCGGTCGTGGTGACGGTGGTTCCGCTCAGCTGCTGGATTTTTTGTTCCGTATCGAACACCCAGCCCGTGATCCGGAATTTATCGTAACGCGCGTTGATCCAAAAACCCGGATTCTCGATGTAGCCGTGAAACGTGCCTTCCGCGGTGACGTTGCTGTTGTTGAGGGTGATCTCATCGATGAGAGCGTCGGCCGCTCTGCGGATTTCCCGCCATGGCCGGTGATGGAAATTCCGATAAAGGTAGAACAGCGACTCGTAGACCAGGATGGCGCGGAGCAATGGGCGAGCTTCGGCGTCGCCGGGAAGAGCGGAAGAGTCGACGGGGTATTTGGCGAACGTCTGCCAGGTGTTTGTGGCGTCGAGGTAATCGAGCGTCACCTCCCTTGCACCTTGCCAGAGATGGGTCCGGATCATGAAACCCGTGCGAGACGCATTCGGGTCCTGGGGATGGGCGAGGCGGACGTCCGGGCGTTCCAAACCATAGATCCCGAGAAAAATCTTTCCGTTTATCCGGGCGCGAATATCCCGGCACTCACGTCCCGCTCCGGGGTAAAACCAACCGACAATTTCAAGGTTCGAGGTGGTGGGTTTCCAAGCGGAAGGATGATCGAGGAAATAGACGAACTCGGGCGTTTCGCTCATGCAAAGGCTCAGGGGAGCAAAGCGCTGTTGATTGGTAAAGCGGTTTCCCCGTGACCGGACCGAAGCGGCGGAGACTAGCGTACCTCGATGCTTCGCCAGTAGACCCAGTCGAACGCAGCGCTGCCGGCGGGTCCGGGGTAGCAGCCGAAGACCAACGTTCCCGTGAACGGCGTCGGCTGGGAATAATCCACGACGACCTCCGCGCGGTCGTTTTGGTTTTCGAGCGGAGTGAGCGCCCGTTGGAAAAGGGTTTTGATGGTGCCGTCAGGCCGCTCCTCGCGAATTTCAATCACGACTCCGTCGGTGGTGTTTCCGTTCTGATAGGCGCCTGGCATCATCCCGCACCGGACCTCGATCCGTTGAGCTCCGGCGGGGGGGCGGATCAGCAGTTCGGTGGGCGTTTGGGTACTGATGACAGCGACGCCTTCGAGTTTGACGATGCCGATCGAAAATTCGCCCCGGCTTGAGTGGGGCGCGGGCTTCGTCATGCCGAGCTGGTTCCGCCATTCGATCGTGCCCAGATCGTATGCCCCGTTGAGGGGGGCGGGGAGTTGCAGGGTGACGCCGGGAAATTGCTGGCCATTCAATCGTGCAGCAGCCGTCAACAAGAGATCGCGACGGAGATAAAGATCCCCTTCGGGGGCTGAGGCGATGGGTTGCATTTCCATTTCGAGCGCAGTGAGTCGCGGGAGCAGGAACGGCATGGAACTGCGATGGGGTGCGGCGACGAGCAAAGCGGCGAGGGAAGCCGGTTTTAGCAGCGCCAGCGATTTGGCGAAAGTCTCCGCGTTTTCGGTGTGACTTTGAAAAAGCATGATCGCTTTCCGCTCCGCGTAGTAGGGGATCGTGGGATTCCAATCCATGTCCATCGCAGCAAACACATCGGTTGGCGCCGTCACCCGTTTGATGACTTCCGCGATGGCCGGTGATGGCGGATTTGGTCGACGATAAAATCCGCCGTAGCTCCTGGAAAAGGCGAGCGGTTCACTGAGGAGGACGAGCGTTACCGCGAGCATCGCCACGCTTCTCCACCCGCCCGTTTTTCGGAGAAGACCCGCGGCCACCGTGCCCGCCGCGGCGATGAGGAAAAAGGCCGAAGCGTAGAAGTAATAGTCGTGAACATAATGGAGGTTCGCGAAGGTGAGAAAACCCACGGAGTAAAAGCCCACGCAAACCAGAGCGATGCGACGGTATGGCGCCGCGACGACAAAAAGTCCCGCGACCGTGAGAACCAGTGCGGGGATGGTGATGACATGTTGAAAGCTGCTGAAAGCGATCGTCTGCCAGAATTTCCACGTGAAGCGCAGGGACAGTGGACCGAAATTGAACTCTCGGAGGGAAGTGGAGGTAAGAATACGCCCGTACGGATTCATTTCCTTCAAGTGGTCGGAATACACCACCCAGCCGATGCCCGCGGCGATCGGAATGAAGGCGACGACCGCTGCGACGAAGAAAGGCCGTTTGATGGCGGAGATCCACGAGAGACCGGAACGACGGCGGTCCCAGGCAGTCACGGCGACAATTGCAATCGCGGGCACGCAGATGACCGCGAAAGAGGTGATCTTGGTCGCGGCAGCGAGAGCGCCGATCACCCCTGCGGTGATTAGCCGCGCAGGAGTCAATTGTCGGATGGCCGCATCAAAAGTCGCAAGGAACCACAACGAGACGCACAGCGCCGTGGATTCAATTAACACGGTGCGGCTGTAGAACAGGAACACCGGGCTAAGAAGAGCGACGGCAACAACGGCGAGCCAGTCGTCGGCATGGGGAAGCCGCGGTTTCAGAAGCAACCACACCGCCGGAAAGCAGCCGAAAAACGCCAGAATGCCGGTCAGGCGCCCGGTTTGCTCGAGAGGCATCCCGGTCCAGGTGGAGAGCTTCGCGACGATTCCTTGATAGAGGGGAAACTCCATGGGGATCGACCACGGCGGACCGAGCACCGGAGTTTCATAAGCGAGTTTCAGCCCGTCTTTCTGGAAATAAAACGCCGTGATCGCGGTCTGATACTGCCGAGCCTCGAAGGCATCCCGCAGGTTTTCATTCCAGTACCGGGTCAGCGTCCAAAGGTTGAACGCCAGGGCAATCAGCACTGCGAGAATGAGAAAACGACGGCAACCGGCGGACGCCACTGCGGGTGAAGGATCGGACATGAAAATTTTGACTAGAATCCGGTGCGGCCAGCGCTCAGACGCAGACCCTCCTCGAGGGAAACCTGAGGGGACCAACCGGTCGCATCCCGCAATTTTTGATTATCGATCATCGAGGAATGGACATCCCAAGTCCGTGCGGGTCCGGCCTCAATGTTAATGGTCCGTCCCAAAATCTTTTGCACGAGCTCGATGACTTCCCTGATCGTGTGCGAGCGGCCGGAGGAAAGGTTGTACGTTCCCGTCAGCCGTTGATCGATCACCAGCTGCAACGCGCGGTTGAAATCCGTGTAGTGCACGAAGTCTTTCCGCGCCGAGCCGTCGCCCCAAAGCGCGAGGGTTTTTCCCGACCGCGCGCAATCGATGGCATGGGGGATGATCCCTTGGACGCGCTGAAACGGTACGGAAAAGCCGTAGGGATTGGACACGCGGAGGATGGTGTAGCGCAGCCCGTGCTCTTCACAGAATCCCCGAATGATTTCCTCGGCGGCGAGTTTCGCTCGCGCGTACCAACCAATGGGATGGGAGGAAACGGTTTCGTTCACCGGTCCGGAATCGCACGGACCATAAACCGCTCCCCCGGAAGAAAAGAAAATGAAATGGAGATCCTTGCGACGAGGTGAAGCCACCATGCGACGGAGAATGCGAAACAAGAGGGGCAGATCGTTCTCCCATTCCGTGCCGACGTTTTGTTCGGAGGTCGCGGGCAAGGTGCTCCATGCCAGGTGCAGCAGCGTATCAGCGCTGTCGATCAGAGGGGTCTCAAAAAGATCCTCGAGTGGTAAAAAGCCGTTACTACCTTCACGCGAGAGCATCGTGAGCTCCCGGCCTGCCGCTTCGAGGTGGGGTCGGATACATGCCGCCAAACGCGCGCGCCCTCCCGTCAGCAGGATTTTTTTTGGGAGCGGAAGATCAGGGGACATGCGGCGAGTCAGCGGGAAGGGGAGCAGCAATCAATTGACGGTAGAAATTCAACAGACCTTCGGCGCTGCGTTGCCAGCTAAACATGCGCTCCGCGAAAGCGGCCGCTCCGGCGCTGAGGCGCTCGCGCAGCAGCGGATCCGTTTGCAAGCGGCGCACCGCTTCCGCGATTCCTGCGGCATCGGCTTTCTCCAAGACGTAAGCATCTTTCCCGTGGCACGCGAAATGGCCGAGATTGGTGAGGGGAAGAATCACGGGCCGGCCTAGCGCGAAGAACTCAGGAAGTTTGGAAGGAAACCGGTAGTCGTTGAACGCGTCCGCTTCACCCGGTTGCACGAAAAAATCGGCGAGTGCCAGCAAAGGTGCGAGATGGTGATGCTTTTCGACCTGCCCCAAGTGGAGTACATGCGGGGAAAAGGTGGGTGCGTCGGCTTGCGCAAGCTCGGCTGAGTCCCGGCCGGTTCGAATCAGCGTGGTCGCCCGTCCTTCCGCATTGAGCAGCGCGACCGCGAGATAAAGTTCCCGGACCTCCGCCTGATTGGCGGCGTGCACATTCCCATGATAAAACAGCACGGTGTGGTCGCCTCCGATGCCAAGTGCGGTACGCAGCTCCTGCGGGATTGGCCGGGGGAAGAATACTTCCGGATCAGCGGCGGGCCAGAAATGGTGTACCGCGGTTCCTGAGGGAGCGAGTTCGCGGAGCTTTTCGGTAATAACCGTCACTCCCTCCGCCGAGGCGAGAAACTCCCGGCTGTGACGGGGGTGGGAAAGGGTGGGAGGCACGAGTTGCGCCAGCTCCTCTCGCGGCAAACCCAACAGCGCGGCGACGGGACGGCCCACGTTTAATTCCAAG
This sequence comes from Opitutaceae bacterium, assembly GCA_039928635.1. Classification (GTDB taxonomy): domain Bacteria; phylum Verrucomicrobiota; class Verrucomicrobiia; order Opitutales; family Opitutaceae; genus DATAKE01. The sequence continues at coordinate 14,421 of JBDSSU010000101.1, forward strand.
ATGCGAAGTTCGTGGTCCTCGAGGTGGACGACGAGTTTTGCTTTCGTCGAATCGCGCAGGGGCTCGCAAAACCGCCGGACGTTTTCCCGCGTCGTCCACGCGTGGATGATATCAGGCGGTGCCGAGTTCGAAGCGAAAAGGTGCCCGTCGGACGGGACGGCATCGAATTCCACCGTCTGAAAGCGAGACCCACGCAGTTGCGAAACCGTTTCCGAGTGCTCCGGCACGGCCACCACGCAATCGTGGCCGAGAGCGATCATGGCATTCGCGAGCGCCGCGACGTGGATGGCGCTGTTCGAGGTAAAGTCGCCGTACAGGACAAAGAGCACCCGGAAACGTCGCGCAGGCTCGGGCGCGCGTGCCGCCGGCGCCGCCGTTGGCGTGCGTGCAGCGGAAAGTCGGGCCAACTCAGGCGGGAGGTTCAGACCATGCCGGTTCTCCTCATCGCGGTTGATGTCCACCGCCCAACGGGTGCGCGCCACGTGCCGGCGTCCCTGGGAGTCGATGGCGACGACCCGAACGCTGCCGCGTCCCGCCGGGGCATTTTTTGTGGTGATGAATCCGCTCCGGCTCGCATCGGGAGACATGGGCAAAAATTCGGGCACGTCCCCGCGGGGCAGGCC
>JBDSSU010000102.1:0-3171 GCA_039928635.1 Opitutaceae bacterium
GAGGGAAGCGTGATAGAGTCGGTTTCGATCGGCACCGGTCCTGGCGCCGCCAAGAGCCAGGTCCTGTTTCAACAAACCCTGCGGCTTCCCTTCGGTCCCGAGGAGGGACGCCTGACGCCGACCCTGAACGAGGCCTGGCTGGCCGACGCCACCCTCGTGAGGCTGCATCTCGAGCCGATGGCGAAATTTACCCGGCAACTCACAGCGGCAAACCTGAAACTTAATGAACAAAATCGATCTGCCTTCTTGGAAAGCCAAACGAACCGCGCGGTCGATCTCACCATCTTCGCGAACGTCTCGCTGCCCAACAACGCCGACAAGGCCCAAGTTCGAAGCTACATCAAAACCATCCTGATCCTCTCACAGCGGCAGAATACTTTCAGCTCGGCCGATCCCCAGGTCGGGCTGCTCCGCAGGGTCGGTGCCGACAATCTCGATGTGCTGATCGACGCATCCAGCGGTGCAAACCCCAACGGTCCGTTCCGCCTTGGACGATCGTATGTTGATATGGCTATTCCAGACTTGGTTCGGCCGGAGGACAAAGCGCTGATCTTGGGAGCCCTCCCGGCACATCCGTGGCTGATTGACCTGGTGGTGGAGAGAGGCTGGCAGGGCGAGGTTCGCGGCGTGCTCCTGGCCGCAATCGAAGATAGCCGCCAAAAAGACCTGCCAGTCGGGTGGATTAAGGCGGTGGCGTCATTCAAAGATCCTTCCACCTATCCTGCGTTGAAGGCGTATGTGGTGCGCGGCTCCCAACAAGCGAGCACAGTCGCCGCCATCCGGGAGCTTCCAGGCATCGACCTCTCCGATACCGTCGATCTTATCTGGAGAAACGTCAGAAGCGGGCCCGTCGAGAAACAGATCGAAGGGGCTGCCGCTGTGGCGGCGTTCGGTCGCCTCGAAGCGCTGGCTGCGCTCGTGGCGGCGCTGAAACGAAACGACTACGACGGACAACAGGCGGCGTATTGGATCAAACAACTGACCCCTGCGACCGGAGACAATGCCGCCCTCATCGCCTGGTTCGAGGCAAACCGGAGTCGCCTCGTATTCGATCCTGCACAAAAGAAGTTCCTGCCGCGTCCGCAACCGTGACTCATTAGCGCCGCGCTGTTCGCCGCCGTTCTGAAAACCCCGCCCTCGCGCGCCTTACTTCGCCGCATCGGCGAGCGACTGGAGGTAGTCGAGCAGCGAGGCAAAATCGCGCACGTTGAAGCTCGTCATGAGTCCGGGAGGCATCAGCGAAATGGGCAGGTGCTCCCGCTTGGCGATGTCGGCGACGCGGATTTCCTGTTGCTGACCCGCGATGTCGCGGATCGCGATCGTCTCGGCGCCTTCGCGAGTCACGAAGCCCATCAGGGTCGCGCCACTCTTCATCGTGAATTGATGCGTCACGAAACCTTGCGCGATGGTCTTGGCGGGATCGAGGATGGATTCCGCGAGTTCGCGGCGGGGAAACATCTTCGCGATGTTGCCGAGAAACGGCCCTTTCAATGGCTCCGCCGCGTTGACCGTATGGCAGGCAACGCAGCCGGCCTGGCTGAAAATCTGTTCGCCGCGGGCGACCGTGCCGTGCTGGGAGAGAACGATCGCAATCGTCTCCTCGGATTTCAACGTCGCGATAGTTGGCGATCGCTGCGTCGCTTCGGCGCGGATTGCGTCGACGTCGAGCTTGAGCGTCGCGACCGCCGCTTTCGCGGCCTCTGCAACCGCGGGATCGGAATCGTCCAGCGCCTTGACTAGAGCGGGCGCATGCGACGCCTCGCGGCCGAGAGCCGCAGCCCGGATGAGCTGGGCGCGTCGCGCAAGCGAACGATGCGCCCGCGCCCCAAGTCTACCCCCAGCGACCCGTTAGCATCGCTCGCGACATACACTGTGCCATCCGGGGTCGCGGCAACCGACGCGGGATAGTTGGCTTGGTCGGCATTCGCAAAGATCGTCACGTCGAACTCCGGCGGGGCCACGATTTGGGCCTTTAGCTCCCCGGCGGTCTGCTCAATTCATTCCCGCTTCCGCTTGGGAAAGACAGAGCAGACGGAACGCATCCTGCGCGCGATGGATCATCCCGCCTTCAACATTCTGGGGCCCGCCACCGGCGGCTCCTCCTGAAGCGCACGGGCTACGACATCGATCTCGAACGTATCGCCGAACACGCCAAGGCCACGGGCTGTTATTTTGAAATCAACGCCGATCCGGACCGTCTCGACCTCTCTTCGGACAATGTGCGGCAAGTGACAGCAGCGGGCGTACAGATCGCCATTTGCACCGACGCCCACCGGGCCACCGTTCTCGACTACATTCGCGGTGGGATCGATGTCGCGCGCCGTGCCGGGCTGGAAAAGCGCTCGATCCTGAATGCGCTGCCTTGGACCAAACTCCAGCGCGCCCTTCAGCGTTAGGCGGCTTTCCGAGACGCTTTCGTCCGGCCGCAGGCAAAAGCCGTCGCCAAGACGATGTAGCCCAGGGGAGCGTTTGGCGCGGTTTCAGGTTAGCTCGAAAGGCGGTGTTGGGACTGCCATGATGCCGTGAGATGATTCCACGTCAGATTCTGCATCGAGCGGGTGCCATAATGCGGTGAACCTTTCCGATCTCGCGCAGCGAAGAATTCGGATCGCCTCCGCGCCCCGAGTTTATCGCGGCAGCCTACCTCAGACGGCCAACCGGCGTCAGGTTACCGTCCAACCTGCCACTACCTCACTATGATTCCGCCCGCAACGCATGGAGTCCTGCGACGGTTGGCACAATACAGCGGCGACGCTCAACAGGGTAACGCCAAGTTTTCGCGCAATTTCGAGAGGTTGCATTCCACGCCGCAAAGCTCGTCTGATTTTTGCCCTGCTCATCTCGGCGAAGGAAACTGCTCCCGGATGATCTTCAGCGCCGGACGATGCAAACCGGAGGAACTCCAGCACATGTCTTCCTTGAGGTGGCATTCGATCCCCTCATCGAAAAGCGAAAACATCACTCCGAGGACGCAGGCGTCGGTATCGAGCCCGCACACCGTGACGCACCGAATCTTTCGTCGCTTGAGCACGCTGATTTGTCGCGTCGTCAGCCCATAGCGGGCCACTTTATCGAAGACCACATCGGTTTTATCAGGCTGAATCAGCAGTTCGATGTCCGACGACTTCGGCGCGCACCATTTCTGCTTCAGGAGACGACGAAAGGGCGACC
>JBDSSU010000103.1:0-3595 GCA_039928635.1 Opitutaceae bacterium
CGAACTTCCCCATTCAGCGACTCTGCTCAACTGCAGAATTTAGGATGAATCGAAGACCTGGTAGCTCTGTTCGAGACGGAGCAATCTCGTTCCCAGTATCGCATTCACAGAGTTTAGAAAGTGCCTCGGACCCCGAAGACCCAGTTGGCACCATATTCGTTCAAACGACGCACGGCAGCTTGCTCACCCTCTTTCACACCGATGGGAGAGGCATAGCGAAGGATTGGAACGCCGGTGATGTTGCGGCCCTGGACGTAGAGCGAAAGCTGCTTCGTAAGGCGCCAATTCAGCGTCGTATCGAACTGGGTGAGCTTTCCGTAATAGAGCCCGTAGGCACCATCTGGTGCTTCCGCGCGATGGACCATGCCGAGGCTGCCGTTGAAACGGCGGTAGGTATACCCGAGGCGGCTGGTCAGCCGATGCGGCGCGAGATTATTCCGGCGCTGACTGGCGTAGGAGCGGCTGTACGCAAGGTTGAGGTTGATGCCGCGCAGTGCTTCATGACCGAGAAACCCGAGAGTCTGGTTATAAGAAACTTCCATGTTTCGGAAGCGGCGCGTCTCCGCGCTGTTTCGCGTCGTCCGGAAAGTGTAAGAGGCAAAATCGGGATCATCGACGCCGAACTCGGACGCAGAAAAATCAAAAGACTCCCGGAGGTTGCGGATGTTGTTTTGGGAGACGGCCAATGACAGCTGACCGGGGGAGCGGCCCGCGAAATAATAAGCGAGCCGGCTTTGGTAGTTCTTCGAGTGCTCTGGCTCCAATTTCGCGTTGGGTGCGTTCACGCGCAGGTTGGTCTCATCCACATTCCAGAGGCCCGTGAGACTGTCCACGGGCGGACGCGAGATCGCCTTGTTCGCCCCGGCTTGAAATTCAAAGTTCGGCAAAATCTGGTACTTGAACAGGAGCGAGGGGAAGTAGTTGTGGTATTTCGATTCCCGCGTGATGCGCGGCTGGCTCATATATTGATACTTCATGCCTTCGATGGTCAGGGCTCGGCCGCTGTTCGTCGTGGTGGGATTCACGGCATAGCCGGCCGCGATCACCTGAGCCCGGAGCAAGGGATCGAATTCGGTGAGTTCATTCACCGTCTCTTCCATGCGCACACCAATGCGCATTTGGAGCTTGGGAGTAATCCGGGTATCGGACTGCAGGTAGCCGGCGTTGACGGTTTGGCGCAGGTCCCGCCGATTGCTGATGAAGGCGGTGTAGAAATTTTCCGGGGTTCCGTTGTGCACAAACATTTCGGGCCGAGTATGAAAAAGATCAGCCACAGCATTGCGGTTGACGCGATCCGGCATGCCTTGGACGCCATTAATGTTAAAGACCGTCAGCCCATTGGTGGTGCCCGTGTCGAACCGGTGGGGTGAGACGTATTGCGGGCCGACGTTGGCCCAGTGCCCAAAGGTGACATTTTGGTTGGCGCCCGTAATTGGGTTAACGGTGGTGGTGTTACCGCCGGGCCCGATGTAGGACCAGATGTTCCAATCGGTCCGATTGTTGTTGTCGCGACTTTCCTGCCCCCACTTGCCGCCGGCCCGCAGCACAGTCGGCAGCCATTTCATCGGCAAGGCCCAACGCGCGTTGAGCTGGGCGCTTTTCAGCGTGGTGATCCAAGTGCGGTCGTCGTTGTTAACGCGCGTGCCGCCCGAACGCGTGTTGGTATCGACGAAATTACGCTGTTCATACCAGTCGGGACCGGAGGTCTGGCGAATCGCCCATTCCCAAGAGCCGACGTGGGGACGGGTGGCGACCCAATTGCTCGGGACACCGCCGCCCTCGCCGTTAAGGTAGCCGCGCTCGAGGGCGTCAAAATTATTGGCCGCTCGCGAATAGCCAATGGAGCCGTCGATCGTCCACGAGGCAATTTTGTATTCGACCTTCGAGGAAAAGCTCCGCGAGTACGTGATCTCGGTCGAGGTGGTGTTGCCGTTGTTGAGAGTCGGCACCGTGTTGGCCGCGGAGCGGTTGGTGCTCACGGTGAGCATGCCATCGCCCCCGATGGTCGAGCGGCCATTGGCGACGTTCGTATTGTCGTTGGCCCCGATGAAGGTGAAGCTGCGGTTCCAGAACTCGCCGCCGGCGTAGGAATAAATGCCGTTGAGCGAGACCACGAGATTTGGGGTGACTTTGAAATCCACGGTCAGCAGGGCGGACTCCTTCGCCATGAATTTAGGGCCGTCCTTAAAATCGATCTGACGGATGACCATTGGCCGTGGATCGTCCACCGTGGGAGTTCGATTATAGGAGGTTTGGATGTCGTACTGCTCGGTGTAAGAGTTCGCACTGCTGAGACTGAGCAGGACTCCCAGACGCTGGTTGAGGAACGATTCGGAGTATTCCCCGGAGAACGTGGGGCGCCATTTCAGATGCTTCGAATCGCTCGGACCCTGGGTGGCATTGAGGTGAAATTCCTCTGCGTTGAAGTTTACCGAGGCGGTGAACCCGAGGCGGCGGCCTTTGCGGTCGAAGGCGCGCTTTGTCTTCATGTTGATCGTGCCCGCGGGAGAGTCGGCATCGGACTCCGCGCTCGTGGTGCGGCTGATCTCGATCGAGTCGACGGCGTTGATCGAAAACCCCTCGAAGCTCGTGGAACGGGAGGCATCGCCGCCGCCGCGAACCGAATCGGCGCTCGCCGTTCGCAACCCGTCGAACGTGACCCCGACGTATTGCGAATCCATGCCGCCCAACCGCGGACCGCGGGCGAGTGACTCGACGTAGTCGAGATCGACGCCGGGGAGGTATTTGAGGAACTCGCCGACGTTGCCATCGGTGACCTCGCCAAAGATATCGGACGAGACAGATGTGGTGATGTCCATATTGCGCCGCTGAGCCATGATGGCTTTGGAATTCCCCTCCCGCTCCGAAGAGACATTGACGGTGTCGAGTTGGATGGCTCCCTGCCGGTTCATCGTCCCCGCTGTACTGGCCAAGTTGATTTCGCGCACGGTGGCCTGGCCGGGAGTAACCGTGAATGTCTCTTTCATCGGGTTGTATCCCGTATAGGTCACCGCGAGAGAAGCGGGGCCGGCCGCGACCTGGTTGAACCGGAACGACCCGTCGTTTTCCGTATAGGTGACTTGATTCGTTCCCTCGAGTCGCACCTCCGCGTTCCGCACATATTCCTGAGAAACCGGATTGAACACGCGCCCTTGAACGACACCGGTGCCTTCGGGCGAAGTTTGAGCCGTGGCTAGTGGCGCGACCATCACGGCGAATGCCGCGGCAAGGCGGGAGAGGAGCTTTCGGGGAGGGGTGGACATAGCGGGGGTTTTTTCAGGAGTAGCTCGACGGTTGGGTTTGGGGGAAAGGGATTGGGCCGCATCGTCGGCGACACCGGCCCGGTGGATCAGGAGCGCGCCGGATTTTTCGTCTTGGGTGATGGTGAGGCTGGTGTTCACCACCATCTGCTCCAGCGCTTGGCGGGCGGTGAAGCTGCCCTCGACGGGATGGGTCCGCACGTCCCGCACCTTTCGGACGAGAAACAACAGTTGCTCGCCCGACTGTTCGACGAATAGGCGGAGCGTCGCCGCCGCATCACCCGCGGGAATTCTGTACGCACGACGAGGGGCGGATTCCGCGGCCCGGGCCGCCG
>JBDSSU010000104.1:0-3254 GCA_039928635.1 Opitutaceae bacterium
TCGGCGCCGAAGATCCGAAGATCCGTCATGTTGAGGCGGGTGAGTTCCTGGTTTTTGGGGAGGCCGAGGAGGTTAAGCAGATAAGGATTGGCAAGCCGTACTTCGCCGCTCCGCGTGGTGGTGAAAACGCCGATCGGCAGATTGCCGACGAGGGAGCGGTAGCGTTCTTCGGAATGGCTCAATTCGCGGGCGGTGCGCTCCCGTTCCAGCACTTCCGTTTCGAGCGCGACCGTGCGATCGCGCACGCGTTGCTCCAGCCCGTCGAGGAGCGTTTGATGGGCTTCCTGTCGCTGGCAAATTTCCCACATCTCCTGCCGTGACCGGAAACACGCCCAGACGAGAACGATGTCTTCGAACACCACCCATCCCGCGTGCTCCATCGTACGCCAGATCGAGGGCCAGATCGAGGTATAGGGCACGCCATAGACCGACTCGGGATACCAGATGCCGCGCAATAAATGGTCCAGCGCCACCACGATCGTAGCGGTGATAACCACGCGCCAATCGCGATAGAGCGCCAGAAACGCGAGCGAGCCGAAAACGTGAAAATGCGTTTCGATCCGCCCTCCCATCAGGTGAATAAACAGCGCCGAGAAGCTCACCTGCGCCACCGCGACCGTATGGCGGGTGATGGCGTGATAAGGCATCCATCGCATGAAACCGAACGGCAGCGAAACGAGCAGGCCGCCGAGCACTAAGGCGGCAATCAGGTGGGGATGTACCGTGCTTTGCGTGCCGGCCCACGCGCGAGGCGACCAGACGACCGCGACAAACACCCCGAACGCCCACTGCGAGAGGAGCAGCCACCAGAAAAGGCGGTTGGTCTGCCCATATATCTTGTCTTCGTAGGTGGAAAACAGCTCGTCCACGGTTTGACCCGATGTGCGCTTGGGGGCCGACTGGAACGCAACGGAGACGGGAGGAAGAGGAGTGGCGAGGTTCATGGTTTTGCATCCGGACGGCATTCCGGGCCAAGAGAACAGCCGAAGACGGGAGCAGAGGTGAGTTTCGTCGGTCTCCCGCCCAAAGTATCGAGAACCGCATCCTGTGCGGGCGAGCGTCCGCGATGACCGCGAGCGATGGTCAGTCCACCATGAAAACGTACGGTCCCGCCTGCATCTACGAACACCGCGTGTCCCGAAGTTTCCGCACCGAGGGCGCTGGCGATTTGGCCATCCCGATCGAGAAGGATCGGCACCGAGACGCCGCCCAAGTGACGCGGCGAAGGATCGACCGGCCAGTCGGGTGTTCCGCGCGCGGGATGATATTGGAGTAGCAACGCGTCGCAGGTTCCGCGGCTGCGGGCCAGCAAGTCACCAAGTTCGGCGAGGCTCGCATCGGTACATGGACAGAGCGGATGCACCGCCATGACGAGCAACGACCTTCCGGGCTGGCGATGCACGCGGAAGAACGCGTCCGCCGACGCGCTCGGAGTGTGTGTCGTCCCCGGTATTGCCGAGTGTCGCTGGAGCGCGGCGAAGCCCACCGCAATTCCGACAGCCCAAAGCGCCACGCCGGCGCCCAGGCCGATGAGTTTGAGAGGAGACACCGCGGATCAATCGGCACGCGCGCGCTATGAATTAAATCCTTCCGCGCCGCGATGCGTTCCTCCGCAGGCGCAAGCAATTGCGCGACTAACCCGAAGCCGCCGGATGGCGCGGTTCAACCGCCGGCTACGCCCTGGGTATTTACATAGAGCGAATACAGGGAGGTGCTGCCGCACATGAACAGACGGTTGCGGTGTTTCCCACCAAAGCAGAGGTTCGCACAACGCTCCGGCAGATCGATGCGGCCAATCGCTTTCCCGGCGGGGTTGAAAATACCCACGCCGTCGAGCCCCTCTGCGCCCATGCCCCAGCCGCACCAGATGTTGCCGTCGATATCGATCTTCATGCCGTCGGGGGTACCGTTGGGCTCCGCTGTGATGAGCGGGCGCATGTTTGCGAGCCGCGTGCCGTCAACGACCTCGTAGGCACGGATTACGCGCGGGCTGACCCCGGCTTCGATAATGTAGAGTTTGGATTCGTCGGGCGAAAACGCGAGGCCGTTGGGGCGGTTGATGTCCCCGGCAACGATGGAAAGATTTTTCGTCGAAGGATCCCAGCGGTAAACATTCGTTGGCAGTTCCACCGGCGCGATGTGCCCCTCGTAGAACCCGAGAATGCCGAAGGGCGGATCGGTGAACCAGATCGAGCCGTCGGATTTGCACACGATGTCGTTCGGCGAATTGAGCGGTTTGCCGTCGAAACGGTCGGCGATGACCGTGATCGACCCGTCGTACTCCGTACGAGTGACACGGCGCGCATCGTGTTCGCACGTGAGCAGGCGGCCCTGGCGGTCGCGGGTGTTGCCGTTGGAATAGTTGGAGGGTTTGCGAAACGCGCTGACAGCGCCCGTCTCCTCCTCCCATTTCATCAGCGTATTATTGGGAATGTCGCTCCAGAGCAGGTAGCGTCCGTCGCCGAACCAAACGGGCCCTTCGCACCAGCGCATGCCGGAGGCGAGTTTTTCGACCTTCGCGGACGCGATCCGGTACTTCGTAAAGGACAGATCGAGAATCTTGATCAGCGGATCGGGGTAGCGCTGGCTGGGCTGCCATTGAGCAATTGCGCGGGGCAGAGTGGCGAGGGCGCCGAGCGCAGTGCCGGCGGCGAGGAAATTGCGGCGATTCATTTTGGGTGCTGCTGCGATTGAGCGGGACACACGACCAAACAGAGCCGCGCGATTTCAAACAAGACCGGAAACACCACCGCGCCGTCGTGGCGGTGGCGGCGATGGCGCGTGCGGGAGTCCTTTCGTTTTTGTCTATCGCTGAGGCTTCCCTCCTGGACCGGTGAACTCGACCGGCTGGTCGTGAGTGAGGGACTTCATGAGATCGCTCAGCATTTGCGCGCTGGGCGGCTTCACGAGGAACGATCGAGCGCCGAGGCGGCGGGCTTGCTGAATGTCGCGCTCTTCAGGGGAGGAAGTAAGGATCACCACCGGGATGCGTCCTAATTCGGGATGGTCACGAACCCATGCCAGCACCTCGAAGCCGTGAATGAAAGGCAGCTTCAGATCCAAAAAGACCAGATCAGGCAGCGGATGTTTGATGCGGTCCTGGTAGGGACCGGTTCCTGAAAGATAATCCTGCGCTTGCTGACCGTCCGTCGCGAATTGGAGCGGATTGGCCACGTGCGCTTGCTTCAACGCCCGCTGCATCAGGAAGACATCGTCGGGATCGTCCTCGACGAGCAGGATGGTGTGGCCAGGGA
>JBDSSU010000105.1:0-4036 GCA_039928635.1 Opitutaceae bacterium
AGCTGGCGAAGGCACTCTCATCCCCATTTTGAAGTTGGCGCATCAACGCCTGATCGGCGGCCGATTGGTTAATCTGTTCGGCCGTCCGCTCCCTCCGCTTAGCCGGACGTGCGGGCGCGGTGTCGGAGTGGGCATCAGAAGATTCGGACATCGCGGAGCCCCAAAATGCTGAAGATGCCCATTGCTGGCAAGCCTCCACTAGACCGATTCCGAAGTTTTCTGATAAAATCAACGTCGCCACATAATTAAAACGCTGGCGTTCGCTCAGCAGATGCAATTGAACGCGGAAACGGGAAGACGATTGACCGTCTTTTTCGAGGAATCCCTTGGCTGGGTCGAACCGCGCTCCATCCAAAAAAATGCATCCGCGAAGTTGACGGGTGCGAAAAGGTCTTGTCTCTAAACCTCACCCGGCTTCGGCAGCCGTTCCCGTGCGGTGTTGAGATTTCCGTCACCACCTCAACCCAAGCACTCCCAACAATGAGCAAAATTATAGTAAGGAAATCGCGGCAATTCAGCGCCGTTAGCCTCACCCTCGCGGCCTTGGACTTCTAACTCCATTCTAAAAAAAAGTATTCGACTTTTACCGCTCGGCTCTGGAATAATCAAACTTTCTGATCTCAACTGTGGTGGTGCATTCAAAGCAGGACAAAAGCGTGCGGTCAAAGTAGGACTGGCTGGGAGGTATGGAAGTCAGGGAGGAGCTTGAAGGTTCAGAAGGATGATGGGGCGCGTGGCTTTTTTGGGTGGATGGAGGAGGACGGAGATGTCGCCGTTTGGGTGCAGACAACGGGTGACGGAAGTGCCCGGAGGCTGTTCGATGCGCAAGCGCTGGGCGCCGACGGCGACGCGGCCGTCGGAGCCGACGCGGGTTTGGGAGCGCTGGCTGAAGACGTAGGGCCACCAGGGGCATTTGGGAGCGGGACGAAGGACTGAGCGCTTTTCCCGGCGCGCCAGGTTCCACGCCGCGGCAGGGGTGGAGCGCAACTCGCGGTGTTTTTCCTGCTGGTTATGATGCTCGCGCAGGGAGTCGAGCAGGAAATTGGCCTCGGGCAGAGTGGTGATATGTTCGGCCGCGAAGAGGGGCGGAAGGCGTTTTTGCCAGAAGTCGTGAGCGCACTCAATCTTGCCTTTGGCCTGGGGTGTGGGAGCAAAGCGCAGGGAGACTTCATAGAAGTGCAGAGCGGCGCCCAGTTGGGTGAAAGCCTCGGGCTGGTGCGCGAGCAGAATCTCGCGTGGGTAGAGACGGGCGGCGGGAATGAGGCGACCAGGAAGGTCGCATCATCATGGTGTATGCCGATGGTTGCATCGGCTGCACAAGCCCGACCGGCGCCGACTCCCGTTCTGCAAAAGCGACCATCGCCCGCCAGTCCGGCGGCAGACGCATGCTCCTCAACGCCTCAAGTCCGCAAGAAGACAATACCGCGATCGTCCCCGCGGCGCCGCTTGTCACGACCGTCGCTCGCAGCAATGCCACCACGGTGCATGTGGAATGGGCGACCCCAGACAACGGCGGCGCGGCCCTCACTGGCTACAACGTCTTCCGCAAGACAGGTGCCGGAGGCACCTACGCGCGCCTTGGCGGCACTCCCACCACCGGAGCCGCTCGCACGTCTTACGATGACACCGCGGCGACCGACACCACGGCGCAGTATTTCTATAAAGTCACAGCACTGAACAGCGTCGGCGAAGGGACTAATTGCGGCGACTTCTCGGTCGGCGCACTCCTGCCCCCACCTTCGCCTTGCTCACTGCCCGGCGTCGGGATCCTCACCGATGAGGCAGGCGACATCATCACGCCAATCGGGCAATCCGCCAATCCTGGTTGGGACTTGCGCAGCCTGTCGATTGCGGAACCATTTGGCTTCGTGCCCGACAAACTCGTCTTCACTCTCAAAGTCGAGAATCTGACTGCGGTTCCGGCAAACACCCGCTGGCCGATACAATTCGTCGTCAACGGCAATGGCTACTTCGTGGACATGAGCACCTATCCCACGGATGGGGGAAGCCCGGCCGCTCCCGTGTTTAAATATGGCACCTTCAATCCGACTGGCGGGACCGGCGGCATCTACGCCGCGCCGAATACGCGAGTCGGCAACGCCGACGCGGAAAGCACCTTCACGCCCGATGGCAACATCCGGATCGTGGTTTCCCGGGACAAAATCGGGAATCCAGCGGTGGGCCAAAACCTGACCGGGTTCCTCGTGCGGGTCCGCTTCGGCAGCGATGCGGCCGCCGTCACCCCGGATAACATGCCTCAGGACCTCGGTCCGACGGGCAGCTACACGGTTGCCGGGAATGCTTCTTGCGCGCCGAACGCCGCCCCGGTGGCACCGCTGAGCGCCTCGCCGACCACTGGCGTGGCCCCAGTAACCGTAAACTTCAATGCCTCCGCGTCGTTCGACCCGGATGCCGGCGACAGCATCGCTTCCTCCACGTTTAACTTCGGCGATGGCTCGGCTCCGGTCACTCAGGCCGGGCCCACCATCTCTCACACCTACGCGGACGACGGCAGCTACCAAGCCAGCGTGGCGGTGACCGACACCCGAGGGGCCACGAGCGATCTCGCCAGCCAGGTGATCCGGCGACTTCGATGTCGATCTCAACTTCCCCAGCGGGGGTATGACCGGAGTCGAGTGCCGCAACGACGGCAGCAACAGCCACAAGCTCATCTTCACCTTCCAGCGCGACCTCACGGCCGTGACCATGTCCACTGTTTCTGAAGGTAATGAGGTCAAGGGAGCCGAGGGAATTGGACCGAACACCAATCAGTACACGATCAACCTCACCAATGTGCCAACGCCCAATATGTCACCTTGCGACTTGATGGGGTGCAGGACACCGCCGGCACCAATCTGACCGGCGTGCGCGGGCGCGTGGCCATCCTCAATGGCGATGTCACCGCTAATTTGGCCACCAACTCGACTGATGTCAGCCAGACCAAAGCAGTCTCCGGTCAGCCTTTCCAGCCCGCAAACTTCCGGTTGGACGTAAACGTGAACGGGGCCAGCAACAGTTCCGACGTCTCGCAGATCAAAGCTAATTCCGGAACCGTTCTTTCCGCGGGAACGAGTCCGGCAGGCTCGAAGTTGGCCCCAACCTCAGGCGCTAGCCGTCGCTAACTAAGACTCAAGCAAGATCCCGTCACGCCGCCGGGCTGATCTCAAGGAGGTCAGCCCGGCCCGGCGAAGGTCAGAGGTTTGGGCGAACTTGACGGACGAATCCCGTTCAGGCCGATGGCGGCCCCGCATAGCGCGCATTGAATCCACCATCGTGGCGGTGCGGGAGGGAGCTTGAGATTCAGCGCCGCGGTCCTCGGGGCTTCAACTTCAGGACGGCGTGGAAATTCGCGAAAAAGAAAAACCGAGCGCAGCGGAAAGCTGCGCTCGGTAATCTGAGGTCTTAATTCACGGCCTGAGGAGTGCTGGCCGCACCCCCGGCTGACGCACATCGACCAACCAAATTTTTGGGTAGGAGCCCGGTGCGCCGCGGATCCCGCCGTGTTAAGAACGATTTAGGCGCGGGCGCGCTGTTTGCGCCAGGCTACCACGAGCAGCGCGGCGCCGCCGATGATTGCCAAACCGACGGTTGTCGGCTCAGGAATCACGGTCACGGTGAATTGAGGGCCCGTCGGGCCGCCGATGTTGACATCGGTGAAGAAGCCGCCGGTGCGGCTGGTCACGATGCTCCGGTTATCTAGGAAGATCGTGTAAGTGCCGTTAGGGGTGGCGGGATTGACCGTCACCAGATAACTCGCCAATGTAAATGTGCCGGGAGGTTGGTTGTTCATCTGATCGCCCGTATAGCCGAGGTCGAACATATTCGAGGGGCTCAAGGTTGCGGCGGCAATGTTCGGGAATGGATTAGCAACTGTAGGATCATTGAAAACCGGACGAGGACCCGAGCCGTCATCGATGATCGGCGAGAGATTCATACGGTTACTTAGCCTGAAAAAGCCCGAGCCGTTATTGCTTTGCAAGAAAACGGTGTAGCCGCCCGAGTCGAAATTGGTAGTTACGGCGAGCGTCAGGGTGAA
>JBDSSU010000106.1:0-9560 GCA_039928635.1 Opitutaceae bacterium
TCCGCGCGTCTCACGCAGCTCCGCGCTGGCTTCGAAGGCCACCGGCTTCCCCATCGCGAAAATCGCCGCGAAGCTCGCGGTGGGCTACGCGCTCGACGAACTGCGCAACGACATCACGCGTCTTACGCCCGCGAGCTTCGAGCCGACGATCGATTACGTGGTGACGAAGATTCCCCGCTTCACGTTCGAAAAATTTCCCGACGCGGATGCCACGCTCACCTCCGCCATGAAATCGGTCGGTGAGGCGATGGCGATTGGCCGCACCTTCAAGGAATCGATTCAGAAATGTCTTCGCTCCCTGGAAACCGGAGCACGCGGGTTCGGCGGCGGTGGTAAGCACAGTAGCGATGCGCCCGTCGACGAAAAGGTGATCAACGCCAAGCTCGGCACGCCCAACGCCGAGCGGGTTTACTTTATCCGCCACGCCTTCAAGGCGGGCTATACCGTCGAGCGCATCTTCGACATCACGAAGATCGACCCCTGGTTTTTGCATCAGCTGCGCGAGATTTTCGAGATGGAGCAGGAACTCGCCCAGCACTCGCTCACCAGCTTGGACACGACCGCTTTTCGCCGCGCGAAGCAGTTCGGGTTCTGCGATGCCCAGCTCGCGCATCTCCTGAAAAGCGATCTCGGCGCAGTTCGCGCGGATCGGAAGCAGCGCGGGATCAACACGACCTACCGGCTCGTCGACACGTGTGCGGCCGAGTTCGAGGCCTTCACGCCGTATTATTATTCAAGCTACGGCGACGAAAACGAAATCCTCCCGTCGACGAAAAAGAAGATCATGATCCTCGGCGGCGGGCCTAACCGGATCGGGCAGGGGATCGAGTTCGACTACTGCTGCGTGCATGCGAGCTTTGCCCTGCGCGAAATTGGTTTTGAAACGGTGATGGTGAACTCGAACCCGGAGACGGTTTCGACCGACTACGACACCAGCGACCGCCTTTATTTCGAGCCGCTCACGCTCGAGGACGTGCTGGAAATTTATCAGCAGGAAAAGTGCGATGGCGTCATCGTGCAGTTCGGCGGACAGACCCCGCTGAATCTGGCAACGGCCTTAAAAGCGAATGGGGTGAACATCATCGGCACGTCGCCCGAAAGCATCGAGGCGGCCGAGGACCGGAAGCAATTCTCCGCCATCCTCGACAAAGTGAAGCTGAAGTCACCGGCGAATCGGACCGCGATGAACGAGACCGATGCGCTGACCTTTGCGAAGCAGATCGGATTTCCCGTACTGCTGCGGCCCTCTTTCGTCCTCGGCGGGCGCGGCATGTTCATCGTTTACAGCGAGGAGGAATTCCGGGGCGTTGTGCGCCAGGCGTTTGACGTGATGCCGGACAAGCCCGTGCTCATCGACAAGTTCCTTGAGGACGCGATCGAACTCGATGTCGACTGCATCAGCGACGGCGAGACCTCGGTGATCGGCGGGATGTTGGAGCACATCGAATTCGCGGGCGTTCACTCCGGCGATGCGGCGATGGTGATGCCGCCACACACGCTTTCACCGGCGATGCTCGATACGGTGCGCCGCGCCACGCATGCGCTCGCGAAGGAACTGAAAGTCGTCGGCCTCATGAACGTGCAGTTCGCGATCAAGGAAGGGGAACTCTTCGTCCTCGAGGTGAATCCGCGCGCGTCCCGCACCGTGCCGTTCGTGGCCAAAGCCATTGGCATCCCGCTCGCGAAACTCGCCGCGAAGGTCATGACCGGCGCGAAGCTGAAAGACCTTGGTTTCACCCGCGAGCAGACGCCGAAGCATTGGTGCGTGAAGGAAGCGGTGTTTCCGTTTGTACGGTTTCCGGGCGCGACGATTACTCTCGGGCCGGAAATGCGCTCGACGGGTGAGGTCATGGGCATTGACGCCGATCTCGGCGTGGCGTTCGCGAAGGCGCAGGCGGCTGCGAAGCCCGGCTTGCCGATCAAGGGAAACGTGTTTCTCAGCGTCAAGGATGCAGACAAGACCAGTGCGGTGGAAATTGCGCGCCTGTTGGAGAAGATGGGATTCGTGATCTATTCCACCAGCGGCACGGCGAATACGCTCGCCGAGAGCGGGGTCGGGGTGAAACGCCTCGCGAAGATCGCCGAGGGACGGCCGAACGCCGTGGACATGATCAAGAACGGCCAGATCCAGATGGTGATCAACACGCCCGGTGGCATGATTCCGCGGCGCGACGAAAATCAAATCAGGTCCGCCGCGTACGCCCATAACGTGTGCATCATGACGACGATCACCGGCGCGCGCGCGGCGATCCAAGGAATCCAGGCGCTTCGTGAAAAACACGTGGGGGTGAAACCGATTCAGCTGTATCGCGGCAACGTGAACGTCGTCTGAGGTTCTTGCCCGGTACAATCTTCGTCACAGAGTACACGAGCCCAGACACAGAGAGCACAGAGTCGAAACCTCAATCGATTAGGCCTCGATCTTCTGCCTCTGTGTTCTCTGTGTCCGAGCTCTGTGCTCTCTGTGGCCCTGTTTTTCTGAGCAGAACGAGCACGATTCGACCATGACTTTTCCCGCCACGCTGACCGCCTTGCTGCACGGCCCCGACCAGCCCGGGTTGGTCGCGCGGGTGGCGGGTTGGATCTTCGAGCGCAAAGGCAACATTCTGCATGCCGACCAACACCGCGACATGGAGGAGGGAATTTTTTTTCAACGGGTGGAGTGGGTGCCGGCGGGTGATTCCCGCGCTCGTGATGTTGATGAGTTCCTCGCGTTCGCGAAATCGCTCGGGATGCACGCCCGCGTGACCGACTCCGCGAAACGGGCGCGCGCGGCAATTTTTGTCTCGAAAGCCGACCACTGCTTTCACGACCTCGCCCTCCGGTGGCGCGCGGGTGAGTTCAACGCGGAGATTGCCGCCGTGGTTTCGAATCACCCCGACCTCGCGGACACGGCGAACGGGTACGGGCTGCCCTTTCACCACCTTCCCGTCCAAGCGGACGACAAGCCCGCGGCGGAAGCACGCCAGCTCGCCTTGTTGCGCGAGGCAGGGGTGGAACTGGTGATTCTCGCGCGTTACATGCAGGTGTTGTCGGCTGATTTTCTGGAGAAATTGGGATGCCCGGTGATCAACATTCACCACTCATTTCTGCCGGCGTTTGCGGGCGGGCGCCCTTACCACCAGGCGCACGCTCGCGGCGTGAAATTGATTGGTGCCACGGCCCATTATGCGACGCCGGAGTTGGACGAAGGCCCGATCATTCATCAGGGCGTCGCGCGCGTGACGCATCGTCATGGGGTGGAGGATTTGGTGCGCAGAGGGCGCGACCTGGAAAAAACCGTGCTGGCACAAGCGGTGCGGTGGCACTTGGAAAGCCGGGTGCTCGCCTATGGTCGGAAGACCGTGGTGTTTGATTGATTGGCGGCGGGGGCTTTTCCGGCATTTACAGGCGGGTTGGCTTTTGTTCTCGTTCCCGTTCCGTTTCCAAAACCCTTCGCGCATGCCCATGACCGCCACTCCTTCTGATCCGCAATCCGCCGGTAACGAACGCGACCCTCTCGACGCGGAATCGAGCGCGATCACGCTCACGGCGGAAGACAAGTTGCAGCTGTTTTGGCGGCGCAACCGCACGCTCATCATTGTGGTCTGCATCGCCGTCACCGTCGCGATCATCGGCATCGGAGTTTTTGATTACCTCGAAGGCGAGAGGGAAAAGGACGTTCAAGAAGCCTACGTGACCGCCACCACTCCTGAGACGCTGAAGGTTTTTGCGGACGCTCATTCCGAGCATGCGCTCGGTGGGGCGGCTTACCTTCGCCTCGCCGACGATGCCTTTTCCGCGGGCAAATTTGCCGATGCGCTGACGAATTACGACAAAGCCGCGAAAACTTTCAAAGAGGGACCACTCGCGGCGCGGACCAAGCTGGGTCTGGCGGTGACAAAGGTGGTCAGCGGAAAAGCGACCGAAGGGACGGCAGAGCTGAAGCAGCTGGTCGACGATGCGAATCAGTTTAAAGGGATTCGCGCCGAAGCGGCCTATCATCTCGCGAGTCTCGCGGCCGAGAGCAGCAACGTGCCCGACGTGCAGAAATATTCCGATCTCTTGATCCAAATCGATCCGGCGAGTCTTTGGACGCAGCGTGCGATGATGCTGCGCGCCACTTTGCCGCCGTCGCCCCCCGCGGCTGACGCGACCACTGCCCCTTCCGGGGCACCCGCAATGCCGGCGATCGAATTCAAGGTCCCGGGTAAGTAAGAAAAGCAGGCGACGACGCCTCGGCTTTTAATTCGGACTACCGGGTGTAGGGAACCCGCAGGCGGCTATCCCTTTTCGATGCCGGCATGGAGTGGAAGTCGATCCGGAGCGGTGTCGAAGTTCGACGGGGTGGCACGACGTCGGAATGAAAATTATCCGCGAACAATTCGGGACAGCTCAACGCTGGGGGCCCGTTCGAGATTTTTGCGAAGTGGCCCGGGCATCTTGCCCGTTTGTTTGAATCACGGGCGGGATGCCCTTGCTACTCACACCCCGCAGATGGACAACACACGACAACCTCATCTCGCGAGGAGATGGATTCTTGGTCGGGGCGATAGGATTCGAACCTACGACCTCCTGGTCCCAAACCAGGCGCTCTACCAGACTAAGCTACACCCCGTTGCCCAAGAGTCGCAGCGCACGCCGCTTTGCCGGATCTGTCAACTTTATCTCAGACGCATTCGCCGCCGTTCCTCAGAGGAGGATTGTGAGCAATCTCTGCTTGCCTAGCCGTTTGAATCCCATTCTCCTGCGTTTTTCACCAAAATCCATGGACACAATTTCTCGGGAAAATAACAGCAGCATGCTTCCAGTCGGCGGCATCATTGTCGGCGTGGTCGCCCTGTTGCTTGGCGGTTATGCCGCGTTGACGCTCTCGAAGGTCAACAAAACCCTCGCTGCTCACGAAGAGAAAATTGCGAAGATCGACAGCGTGGAGACGCAGGTTGTCAGTGCCGCCGCGGATGCCTCCAGCGCCAAGAAGGCGATCGGCGAATATTACACGCAGACGCAGAATGGATTTAACAGCGTGGTCAGCTCGCTCACGAAAATGACGGAGGATATCGTGAAGTTACAGGATGCCACCAAGAAACCCGCGCTGCCGGTTGCCGGAAAAGGTGCGACTGGTCCGGTCGTCGCGGGCCCCGATGAGTACGTCGTGAAATCGGGCGATGGCGGCACGAAGATCGCCACGGCGCACGGCGTTACCCTGGCTGAACTTCAGGCGGTGAATCCGGGTGTTAGTTGGACCTCTCTCAAAGTCGGCCAGAAGCTTAAGCTGCCGGCCAAGAAGTAAGCGCGCGAAACCTCTCCCTTTATTGCCTCCTCGCCTCGCCGGCGGGGAGGCATTTTTCTTTCCGCTCGTGAATCCTCAGCCTGTTACCCCCGCGCGATGGGAAAAACTTGGACAAACCACGGCGGCGAAAACGCGCGTGCTCGATCTGCTCAACGTGCGCTACCGTCACCCGGTTCGGCAGGTCGAACGCGATTTCGTCGTCATCGCTGCGCCGGATTGGTGCAACATCATCGCTCTTACTCCTGAGGGCCAGCTGGTGCTGGTGCGTCAGTTTCGCTATGGCACCAACGATTTTTCCCTGGAGATTCCCGGGGGCATGATCGATCGAGGCGAGGAACCCGTCGCCGCTGCCATCCGCGAGCTTCGGGAGGAGACGGGTTACGTGGGCGCGAGCGCGCGGCTGATCGGCAGCGTGCAACCAAACCCCGCCATTCAGAACAACCGCTGCCATTTTGTTCTGATGGAAGATGTGGAATTGCGGGCGCCGCTTGGCTGGGATCACGACGAGGAAATCGAGGTGCAGCTCGCGCCGGTCGAAGAAGTATTGGGGTGGGCCCGCAGCGGGCGGATCACGCACAGTTTGGTCGTGTGTGCGCTGATGTTTTTCGAGCCGTTGTGGCGGGCACGGATCGGGCGGGGCGTTTGACTTCAGAAATTCCGACCGTTACGTGACCAGCTCTTGCCCACGATGACCGCCCCTCTTTTTGCCAATCCGCCTTCGCCGTCAGAAACGGCCGTGAATGCGAATCAGGTCCCTGCGCCGTTGGAGCGTGAGATCCGCCGGATTTACGAACGCAGTCCACTCTACACCCAGCGGTTCCCTCTGCATACTCAGCCGCTGCAGTGGTCCTGTTACCGCGAAATTCCCCCGCTTTCGAAAAAGGAAATTGTGGCGCAGGGGCATCAGGCATTTTTTCGCGATTACTCTGAGATCGAGCGCGGGCTCGAGACGAAGCAGTTCGAATACGAGTCGACCTCCGGCACGACCAGCGGACCAATGACCGTCATCATGGAGGATGGCTGGTGGAATGCGCAGACCGAGCGCGCTTACCTGGCGTCGCCCATTTTGCGGGAATTCGTCGGCAGGCCTTATCGGAAATGCGTTTTGGCCCCCGTCGGATGTTCGAGCAATCTCTGTCCCTACGAGGACCATCCTTTCCCCAACCGTTACTTTGATGGAACGGTTTATCTGAATCTCTCGAGCGATCCCTTCTCCTTCCCGGAAGCGGAGTGGGATCGCATCGTCCTTGAGCTTCAAGCCACTCAACCCGAAGTGCTCGAAGGCGAACCGGTTTACCTCTCGTTGCTGGCGCGGGCGGCAAAAAAACGCGGAGTGCGCGTGCCCAGTTTGCGCGTGGTGATCCTGACTTACGGGAAGGCGAGCGCTCAGCATGGACGGCAGATTGCCGAGGTTTTCCCAGCGGCACAGGTGGACCTTTATGGTTCGACCGAAGCGGGCTATTTGTTCGTGGGCGAGGCATTCAAGGACGACGCCCAAGTGATCGATGCAAACGCGTTCATCGAATTGGCTCCCTGGAGGACAAATCTGCCGGAGGTGTTTCAGATTTACGTCACCACGCGCGATCGGGAAGCGATGCCGTTGCTGCGTTATCACACCGGCGATGTCGTGCAGCGCTGCCCGACGGGGTTTCGGCTGTTGGGACGTGAAGGAAATCTTCATTTCCGGCCGGATGGATCGCTGGTTTCCGTGAGCGACATTGATGCCGCTCTGCCCGCGAATTTTGCCTGCTGGCATTGCTCTTTGGTGCAGACCAGCGAAACGCGCTGGGATTTTCACTATGTGGCGGACGAAACTGCCTCGCACCGCGAAATCGAGACTGGTTTAGCCCAGATGCTCGGCGGCGGGGCGCGCGTGAATGCTTTCCGGCGGAAGTTCATCGCACCCGCCGCGAGTGGGAAGTTCGCTTTGCTGAAGCCGCTCGCCCGCTGAGCGCTTTTTTAGCTGGGGCGGGTATTCTCCCTCGCCAAGCCGCGGGGTGAGGGCACCCGCCTACATCTCCGGGCGATCCCTTGGGTGATGTTTCCCGTCCCGGCTTCCCCATGAGGCTTCAGGCGGGACCGCGCTTCTGAAAAAGGTAAGGCTCGCTAATAAGGCTCGTTGCGGCGCGCGGCCCACTTTACATCGGGAGAGCGCTGGGGGAGTTTCCCAGCGCATTGCGCTTCTTTCCCCATCGCATTTCTCTGCAATGAATCTTGCTGGCTCTCTCTTTCGCTCGTCGCTTGGCCGGAAAATTCTCATGGCGGTGACGGGGATTGTGTTGATCGGTTTTGTCGTGGTGCATCTCGTCGGAAATCTTCAGGTCTTTGGTTCACCCGATCTGATCAACGGCTACGCGCATTTCCTGCATCAGATGGGACCGACGCTTTGGGTTGGCCGGATCGTCCTGCTGGTCAGCGTCGCGATTCACATTTGGGCGGCGACGATGCTCACCTTGGAAAACCGCGAAGCACGCGGCGGGGCCGTCCGCTACGCCGCGAAGCATACGATCCGCGCCACGCTCGCCTCCCGGACCATGCGCTGGACCGGTTACATCGTGCTGGCCTTTGTCTTCTATCACCTGGCGCATTTCACCTGGGGAAAGGTGCAAGGTGACACGTTCAAGGAAGCACTGGCCCATTATAAAATGGGCGCCGATTACCATGTGTTCGGCTATCCCGCGGTCGTGGCGAACACGGAAGTCTTCGACGTCCACAGCATGGTGATTCTCGGCTTCCGCAACGTCCTCGTGTCGTTGTTCTACATTCTGGCGGTGGGTTTGCTCAGCTATCACCTACTGCACGGTTTCGACAGCATGTTCCAAACGCTCGGTCTGCGTTCCGGGAAATGGGGCGCCGCGCTGCGGAAAATCTCCATCGTGTTCTGCGTCGCCTATTTTTTGGGAAACCTCGCGATCCCCGGCGCGGTTTTAATGGGCAAACTGCAGCCGCGCGCCGAAGTGAAAACCGCCGCGGTCACCCGCTGACTCTCCCGTCATGGCTATTCTCGAATCCAAGGTTCCGCCCGGCCCGCTTGACCAGAAATGGACGAAGCACCGTGCGGCAATCAAGCTCGTCAACCCCGCCAACAAGCGGAAGTACGAAGTGATCGTGGTGGGAGCCGGTCTCGCTGGCGCTTCGGCGGCCGCCACGCTCGCGGAGCTGGGCTACAAGGTGAAGAATTTCGTGTTCCACGACAGCCCGCGTCGCGCGCACTCGATCGCGGCACAGGGCGGGATCAACGCCGCGAAAAATTACCAGAATGACGGCGATAGCGTTCACCGTCTTTTCTACGACACGCTGAAGGGCGGCGATTATCGCTCGCGCGAGGCGAACGTGCAGCGTCTCGCCGAAGTGTCGGTGAACATCATCGATCAGTGCGTGGCGCAGGGCGTGCCGTTTGCGCGCGAGTACGGTGGGCTGCTCGCCAATCGCTCCTTCGGTGGCGCGCAGGTTTCGCGAACGTTCTATGCGCGCGGTCAGACCGGGCAGCAGTTGTTGCTGGGCGCTTACTCAGCGCTCTCGCGGATGGTGGGCGCTGGCTCGGTCGAGTTGTTCACGCAGTCAGAGATGTTGGACGTCGTGGTGATCGGTGGGCAGGCAAAGGGGATCATCGTTCGCGATCTGATCACGGGGAAGCTCACGAGATACGCGGCGGACGCGGTGATTCTCGCGACCGGTGGCTATGGGAACGTTTTCAATCTCTCGACCTACGCCCGCGGCTCAAACACCACGGCGATCTGGCGCGCTTACAAACGCGGCGCCTGTTTCGCCAACCCGTGCTACACGCAGATTCATCCGACGTGCATCCCGGTCAGCGGCGAATATCAGTCGAAGCTGACGCTGATGTCGGAGTCGTTGCGCAACGACGGGCGCATCTGGGTGCCCAAGAAAAAAGAGGACTGCAAAAAGGATCCGAACTCCATCCCTGAGGCGGATCGGGATTACTACCTCGAGCGGATGTACCCGAGCTTCGGGAATCTGGCGCCGCGTGACATCGCCTCGCGGGCGGCGAAACGCGTGTGCGACGAAGGCCGGGGCGTTGGCCCGACCGGCCTGGGGGTTTATTTGGATTTTGCGGACGCGATCCGGCGTCTCACCGAGAACGGCGTGCGTGAGCGGTACGGCAATCTCTTCGACATTTATCACGAGATCACCGCCGAGAGCGCGTATAAGGTGCCGATGCGCATCTATCCTGCGGTCCATTACACGATGGGCGGCCTGTGGGTGGATTATAACCTGATGTCGAATGTCCCGGGGCTGTTCGTCCTCGGCGAGGCGAACTTCTCCG
>JBDSSU010000107.1:0-3558 GCA_039928635.1 Opitutaceae bacterium
GGTAGGGCGAGAAAAGCGCGGTGGAGGCGGCGCGCTGGGCCATGTGGCGCGGGTCGGCGGGGCTCGTGCGCGCGGTCATGGCGAGCAGGTCGCTCACGCTGGCCTTGCGCGCTTCCGGGCCGAGCGCGGGCAGCGCCTTGGCCGCGAGACTTTGCAGCCACGGGTCCGCATCCTTGAGCAGGGCACGCAACTGCGGCGCGGCGTCGTCGGCTTTCGCCCCCTGATAGCCGAGCGCCTCGCAGGCCCCGTAGCGCGCGTAGCGGTTCGCTGAGGCCAGCAGTTTCAGCAGCGTCGGTATGAAGTCGCCCGTGCGCTCCCCGAGCGCCTGGGCGGAACGCTTGCGCACCGCCGGCGACCAATTCGACAAGCCGGCCAGCAACTGCTCGGTTGTGCGGGCGTCGTAGGCGCTCTTGTCATTCAGCGGAAAAAAATCGCGTCCGGCGGCGATGACCGCGTCCACTTTGGCGCGACTCAAGGCCGGGACTGAGCTAGGTTTTTTACCCGTCAAATAAAGACTTTTCAGCGGCAGCGCATAAGCCAGCAGATAAGTGCCGGTGTTGTCCCAATCCTTGTAAACGCCATGCTCCTCCTCGCCGACCGGCGAACCCTGATAGCTAAAGCTGCCATCCCAGCCGCGGGCTAAGTCGTAATACCACGCCTGCTCCTTCCAAGAAGCGCCCGTGGCCAGCGGCCCGCAGCGGGAGACTGCGGGCAATGCCCACAGGATATTGAAATAATTACCGGTGTGCCCGCGCTCGCGTTCGCTGTAGGCCGCGGTGGACATTTTCGCAAAAAACGCCGCCACCTCGCGGTCGCCGAGCAGATCGAAAAGCACCGCGGCGCTGGAGCATTTCCCGTTGTCCTCATGGCCGGGCCACGGCTCATGGTCGCCGTAGGGGATCGCGCCTTTGTCGGCATACCAGCGCAGAAATCCCGCCGCCTTGGTGATGGCCCGGTCCAGCGCGGGATCGCTCACGCCCGCCTGGCGCGCCAGCACCATCCCGATGCTGAGGCTGATGCCCGGCTGATTCATCGCCCCATAGCCGTTTAGGCCACCGCGCGGCAGAGCAAATTTGTCTGCCCGGCGGCGTGAATTTTTGCTACGACCCGATCCGGGGCGGCGTGAACTATGCGTGGACCGGCGGCTTCCTCGATGTCACCAACGCCCGTCCCGGCATGGGCAAACTCATCAAAGCCGCGCAACTCCTCGGCCCCGTCGTCTATCGCGAAACCGGCCCCGCGCCACTGCGCCGCAACGATCCCGCGCAAACTCCCGTCGTCGAGTTCAAGGGCTACACCCTCGGCAACGGCTTCGTCGAAATCCGCTCCACGATCGACGGCACGCCCGTGCGTGAAAAGATCTCCGCGCTACCCGACCGCTCCGGCCTCACGCGCACGTTCACTTTCGACGGCTCCGGCACTGCTGCGAAGTGGTGGTATCTCACGACCGGCCACGCCGCCACCGCCGTCACGCCTGATGCCAGCGGCGCGTTCACCCTCACCGCGCGCTTCGACGCTTCGTCGAACAGCTCCGCCAAGTCCGCGCCATGAGTTCCTTTTTCGGTCTTCGCCGTCGCCTAACTCTCGCGGGCCTTGCCGTCGCGACCGCGCTCGCCGCGCCCTTCGCCAGCGCGGGCTATCGTATCGAAAATGTCCCGCGCCCCGCCGAAATGCGCGGTGGCATCAGTGCCGTCGGCTTCAGTCCTGCGGGCACCCTCGTCGTCGCCACGCGCTTCGGCGAAATCTGGATGCGCAACCCCGCCGGCGCGTGGCACTGCTTCGCCCGCGGCCTCAACGAGCCCATGGGCATCGTCATCGATTCCGAAAAAGTGATCTACGTCGCGCACCGCCCCGAGTTGCTCAAGCTCACCGACACCGACGGCGATGGCCGCGCCGACACCTTCGATGTGATCGCAGCGCAGTGGGGCATTTCCAACAACTACCACGAGTTCTTCTTCGGCCTTCGCCGCGACGTCGACGGCAATTTCCTGGGCGTCATTTCGCTCAGCTCCACCGGCGACAAACACAAAACCTCGCCCGACGAAGTCCGGGGCAAGCTCGACGACACACCGACCCTCGAGCCCAACGGCCAATACTCCGATGTTCCTTTGCGCGGCTGGGCCGTGAAGATTTCTCCCGCCGGCAAACTCACGCCCGTCGCCAGCGGCTTCCGCCAAGCCAACGGCGTTGGCCTGAGCCCCGAGGGCGAGTGGTTCGTCAACGAAAACCAGGGCGATTACAAACCGTCCTGCGGCCTCCTCCACGTCGCGCCCGGCGATTTCCACGGCCACGTCGCCAGCTTGAAATGGGAGCCCGGCTTCGACGTGAAAAATTTCACCACCGAGCAGGCGTGGCGCCGCTCCAAATCCCCCGCCGTCGTTTTTCCCTACGGCGCGATGGGCGTCTCCGGCGGCGAGCCGGTCTGGGATCTCACGCATGGAACATTCGGCCCCTACGCCGGACAGGTGTTCGCCGGCGATTACTCGCGCCTGGTCGTTCGCTCCTCGCTGCAAAAAGTCGCCGGCGAATGGCAGGGCGTCTGTTTCCCCTTCCTCGGTCGCAATGAAACCTCCGCCTACACCTCGGGAGAAGAACTTCTCGCTGGTGTCACGCGCGCGGTCTTCGCGCCCGATGGCAGCCTCTACCTCGGCGCGACCGGCGGCTGGGGCGCTGGCGCCGACGGCCTCCAACGCATCGTCTGGGACGGCCAGGTTTCCCCCGAGATCCACGACGTAAAACTCACTGACCGCGGCTTCGCCGTCACCTTAACGCGCCCCATGAGCGCCGCGTCCCTCACAAAGCTTACGAATTTTGAAATCAACCGCTTCCGCTTCTACTACCACGTTAAATATGGTTCGCCTTGGATCGACGAAGCCCGCGTTACCGTCACCGAAGTCCGCCCCAGCGCCGATGGCCTCACCGCCGAGCTCATCCTCGCCGAGCTAAAACCCGGCTTCGTTTACGAACTCTCCATCCCCGCGCTGCGCACCATCGACAACGAGCCCCTAGCCAACCCGCTCGCCTACTACACCGCCAACCGGCTCCTCAACGGCGAGAAAACGATCGGCGGCACCACGCGTCTCCCGCGTCCCGATGAAAAATCCGGCGGGGCCAAAGACGAGGTCACGCTCACCAATGTCTCCGCGAGCGTGACGCTCGCCGCCGGCGAAAAAACTTACCGCCTCTACTGCGTCGCCTGCCATCAGCCCGACGGCCGCGGCATCCCCGGCGGCGCCGCGAATTTCCGCGACGACAAAACCCGTCTCGCAAAACCGGATGCCGAACTCCTCAAAGTCATCGCCGAGGGCAACGAAGTAAAAGGCATGCCCGCCTTCGGCGCCATGGCCACCGACGGCCAACGCCGCGCCGCCCTCGCCTACATCCGCGCCACCTTCGGGGAGGAGTAGTCCGGGAACTAGTCTGAGGTGGGCCGTGCGCTCCGCCGCCTGGGCTGGAGGGCACCGCGCCGTCCGGTGCCAGAGGCGGGCGGGGCGCTTTGAAAGATGTGGCCAGCAAGGAAGCGACGGCGCGCTTCCCTCCAGCCCCGCCGCGCGGCCA
>JBDSSU010000108.1:0-6150 GCA_039928635.1 Opitutaceae bacterium
CAGCGGTGGCTCGACCAACTCTGCAACGCCGTCCGGGGCGATCGCCTGGAGAATGTTTTCTCCTTGAGGATCGGCGGATTCATCACGGCGTGCCGCCTGCGCGAGCGGGACAACTTCATGGCTGCGAGCACGAATCGCTATCGCTACGAACTCGTCGTCGACCCCGAGGCGGAACGCGAAGCGCTCTTCTTCAAGAAACTCGCCAACGATATTATTTTCGAGAGCCCGCAGCTGCAGCAGATGGAGCACAAAGCGCGTCGGGTTCTCTTCGACCTGTGGGAATCGTGCTGGCGCAACTACGTTGAGAAGGGAAACCGCACCATCGCGATCCTCCCGCCGCGAATCAGCCGTTTGATCGACGCGGAACCATCGCCCGCGGGCAAGGCGCGGCAGATCTGCGACTGGCTCGCCGGCCTGACGGACGGGATGATCGTGCGCACCTACCGGCGTCTGTTCGATCCGGAGTTTGGGAGCATTCGCGATTTGAGTTAAGCGGAGTGTGGAACGGGCGGCAGGGCGTCCTCTTGCCGCCGGGGTGCCGCGACCAAGCCGACCGTCACTGCGCTTTCGCGAGCTCGACGGCGTAGATGTGCATTGCGCCGTGCAGGTTCGAGCGGAACACCAGCCACTTGTTATCGGGAGTGAAATGAATGTTGGGTTCGAGCTGGTAGCGTAAGTTTATGTTACTTCGCGACCAAATCGTCTGCCGTCCACATCTGGCGGTCGGGACCGGCGGAACGGATTTCCATGCTGGTCTTGGAAAGTTGGTGGAAAAAATACGGCGTCTCCCAGCGATCCACCAGTTCGCCTTCCGAATTCAGGCTTTGTCCGGCGGGAGGTCCCAGCGTCGCACCCGCGGGATTTCCGCCCATAACGGCGCGCATGATTTCGGCGTTTGAACCGACGGGGTTCTCCTTCATCCGGGTCCGGAAATCGCGGAGCATAAAATGCACGCCTTCCAAATCCGCTCTCGCCTCGGGCTGTGCCTCAGAACGTCCCGCCATGGCGGCGGCGGGCTCTCCGGTGATCGGAAAGGCGGGGGTTGAATCCGTCCGAACGAGCGGCGAACCCGGCTCCACGGAACTAGTCAGGCTCGCGTTCTTCGGCTGGGGAATGGCGGGTGTTTGCGGGCCCCGCGCCGGTCCGTGGTCGTGGCCCGCGACTTCAGTTTTGGCGGAGGGTCCGTGATGATCACCGTCGCGTCCGAACCAGATCCACGCCGCGATCCCGCCACCGACGGCGATGATCGCGGGGAAGAAAAGTCGGCGGAAAGTCATCCGGGTGAGGGCGCGGGAGTGAAACAGGTTGCCGAAAACCGGGACTGCTTTCGACGACGCGCGTTACAGCATGAAGCCGAGGTCCGAGGTCTGAAAGCGGCTGAGATTGGGGAAAATGTTAGCCAAGTTACTTGGATCGACTCCGAACCACCGCGCGAGGGTGGCGGAATATTGATCGACGGCGAGCGAGGGAATCCAACGCCCGAGCCCGGTGTCGTCCGGGCCGTTGATGGCGAAGGTCGGCAAACGGCCGTAGGTCTGGCCGCCCTTGACCGCTCCGCCCATGATCAAGTGGTGCGAACCCCAGCCGTGATCGCTGCCCTGGCTGTTGGTCGGGAGCGTGCGGGAAAAATCGCTCGCGGTGAAACTCGTCACCTGGTCGGAAACGCCGAGCTGCTCCATCGCGCGCTGGAAGGCGAACATGCAGGAACTCGCTTCATCGAGCAGTTTGTAGTGGGCGCCGTTCACGTTCACCGGATCGTTGACGCCGTTGACCAACACCTGGGAGGTGTGGGTGTCGTAGCCGCCGACGCCGCAGAAGAAAATCTGGCGGTTCATGGCGAAGGCCGCCGGGCCGCGTGCCGCGATGAGGCGGGCGATCATCTTCAGTTGCGTGCCCAAGGCGGTGTTCGGAAATCCACCGAGACCATTCGCCTGCACCGCGGTGCTGTAGATGCCGGTGAGGCCGGTGTTCCATCGCCAGGGGGCGCTGGCGCTTTGCGCGGTGTAACTCGCGGGGGAATCGGTGGGGTCAAGGTAGGGGCCGATGTTGACGTTGAGCGCATCGCCCACTGCCAGCGCATTTTTCACGACGTCCGCGTAGGCGTTCCGCTGAAGATTGGCGTGATTCAAGCCGAGGATGTCCTTCAGCGCTCGCACGCGGGCGCCGCCGCCCGTCATCAGATTTCCACCGGGAACCACCGCGCCCGTCGTGGCCACCTGGTATTGGGAGATGAGGTTTCCGATCTCGAAGGTGTTCGTGCCGTTGAGCGAAACGGACATCGAAATGTTTCCGGCCGGATTGGCATTGGCGTCGAGCAGATCGGCCACCCGCCCGCCCCAGCCGGTCGTCGGCGGCGCATCGGGGATCGAGGTCTGCCACTGCGTCACCTGATCGCTGTGCGAGAAGAGCTGCGGCGGCGTGTAGAACTTCGTGTTGGCGAGATATTGCGCGCGGGTGGTGGGGCGCACGAGCGTTCCGACATTGAACATCACCGCGAGTTTGTCCTCGCGGAACAGGGTCTGCAGTTCCGGGCAACTCGGGTGGAAGCCAAACGTGTGGCCGTCGGCGTCGGTGTAGGCGGTCGTCGCTCCGGCATCGTTCCATAACGGCAGCAGGGAAGATTGGGGCAGCGCGAGGTTGGCGCGGATCGCCGAATAGGCGCCGTAGGTGGAATTATCGGTGGGAACGATCCAGTTGTTCGCGTCGTTTCCGCCGCTGAGAAACAGGCACACCAGCGCCTTGTATCCGGTGTTCACGCCCGTCTGGGCCATGACGGAATTGATCAGCCGGAGGTCGCGGATGGTGGCGGAGAGGGCGAGGGTGCCGACGGCGGCGCACGAGGCCTGCCGGAGGAATTCCCGGCGGCTGCTGCGCAGATAAAGGTTTTTGTCGGAGCTCATGCGTGGGCCTATCGCTGAATGGTGTAGTCCGGGCTCGTGAGGATGAGGTGGACGATCGCGCGCAACCGGTCGCGAATATTCGTCGGCGTCGGCGCGGCGTTCGTGTACGGAACGATGCCCGCGTTGGCGTTGGCCAGATTGAGGCCCGTGATGCTGGTGCAGTTCACGGAGACGGTGAACGTGTTCAGGCTGCCGGCGGGCACCGTGATGGTGAACCCCGTGTTGATCGATCCGCTGAAAGTGCCACCCGTGACGCCTGTGATCGTAATGAAATCGCCCGTCTTCAAGCCGTGGGCCGCCGGCATCGTGATGAGGGCAGGGTTGCCGGCGCTGATCGATGCAATGGTGCCGCCGACGAAATTCTGCATCACCGTCTTGGCGGTCGCAGGCAGCTGGCCGGCGAGCAAGAGGGTGTTGAGGCGGTCGATCAAGGTGCCGAGGTTGGCGTTGCTCGTCCAAACCTGCGCCGGCTGCGGTCCGGCGCCCAAGCCGGAATCCGTGGCGTTCGCCATCCACGGGCTCAAGTCGAGGACGAGTGCGTTGGTGCCGGTTTTGAAGCTGCTGATTCCGGTCGTGTTGTTCGGATTGAAAATGCCGTTGTAGAGAAAGTTTGCCTGGCGGACGACGGTCGTTTCCGCGGTGAGCTGGAATTCCGGCGTCGTGATGCCCTGGGAAGCAAGCGTCCCGGCGAACTTATAATCGGGCAGGAAGAAGTTGAACACCGTGGTCGCGTTCAGCGGCGTCTGCGCGATGTCGGCGTCGGTGTTGTCCATCGCGTAGGTCGATGGTCTCGCGTTAACCGTGCCGCTTCGGACCAACGGCTGGGCTTTCAGCGGGAAGACAAAAACCGCGTTGTCGCTCGCGATCGCGGCGTTCGCGGCATCGCGCGCCGGAACCGCGAAGGTGTTTCGGTCGGGGACGCTGGTGATGGAGTAAACAATGTCGTTTTCGGTCGAAGTGGGACTGCCTGAGGAGGTGTCGCGCGAGTTGGTGAAATTCAGGAAAACGCCATCGCCGATCGAAAGACCGTGGTCGGCCATTACGCCGAAGGTCCCGGTGCCGCCGTAACTCGTGTCGATCGTGATGACCCCGGCCCTTCCGGTCGACGAGTAGCTGCCGTTGAAGCGCGAGATCATCACGGTCTGAGCGGTCGCCGTCGCGCTGAACGGCGCCGTCAGGGTGAAGGTCGTGCCCGCGACGTTGCCGACGCTGTTCGGGAAATCGATGGCGGTGGAGGTCGCCACGGTGAGCGCCGTGTTGTCGAAGCCCGCCACGCCGTTGGCGGGACCGCTCGTGAAATCGAAGTAGGCCTGGCCGCCCGCGGGCAACCAGTGGCCGTTCATTGTGACGGTGATGGTTGTGCCGGACTGGCTGTAAGTGCCGGTCATCCAGCCGGGGGCGTTGACCGAGTAGGTGGTCGGCGTGGGCGCGGGAGACGAGAGCACGGTGTACGTGCCGGTGGTAGGCGCGGGTTTGAGCGGATCGCCCGTGCCGTCGGTGAATTCCAGGAACACGCTGTTTCCCCCCGCGAGGAGGTGAGGTGTGCTCGTGGTGATCGCGATGGTGTTGGTGCCCGTCTGGGCGTAGGTGCCGCCGACATTGGCGGGGCGGAGAGCGCGGGCGGCCTGGGCGACGCGCACGACCGGCTCGCGCTGTTTCCCGAAGGCGGGGATCGTGACTTGGGCGCTGCTACGGGCTTCGTAGTCGAGCAGGATCGCCTTGATTACGGCTTTCATGTTGCCGCGCGTGCCGGTGCCGTCGTCGTTGAACTTCTGCACGACGCGATACAGGTAGTCGCGGGAAGGATTGCTGGTCACCAGACGCTGGATGAGCTGCCGGCAGATGAACGGCCCGGCGTTCGGGTGGTTGAAAAGTTGATCGTGCGCTGCGTTGAGCTCCTGCGCTGCGAGAGCCTGATAAGCGGCATCGTTGTACTGGCTGCTGATGTGGGTCGCATACGGATCCAGCGGCTGTCCGCCGACCGTGGCGAGGCCGGGCAGGACTTCATTGTTCAGCATCCGCTTCGGTCCCGTGAAGTGCCGCGCGGGAACTTCGCGCATGGGTCGCGTCCAATCCGCGGGGGCGTTGAACGACGTCCGAAACTCCCCGCTGTACCCATAGTACCAGCCGGTGAAAGTGTGAGCGAAGCCGACGATCTCGCTCTGCGAGTAGGTCGGGATCGGCGATTCCGTGGAATCCAGGATCAAGGAGCCGTCCGGCCACATACGATACAGCCCGATCGAGAAGAGTTGTTTGATCTCGCGCGCGTAGTTTTCGTTCGGGCTGCGTCCCACCGAGATGTCGGGCTTGTCGTTGCCGAGCATGTCGAGATAGCGGCCCATCGCGGGCGTCAGCGTCGTGCCCACGAGGATGTCGCGGAAATTGCCGAAGGCATTTTTTGCGAGGGTGTCGTAGAAATAGGAGACCGCGCGGGCGTTGTCCTCGAGGGGACCCTGGCCAGACACGACGTGGATTTCACTCAACGCGAAGGCGACGCGCTGCCGCAGTTGATCCTGGCCCGTCATGGAGATTTTCCACCAGGCGTCGAAGGTGAGCTTGGTATCGAAGGAGCCGAAGACATCGGCGAGCTCGGAGGCGAGGACCTCGGGAAGATGCGGCGTCGCGGGTTTGCTGAACTGATCATCGATCCACGCTTCGTAGCTCGCCATGGCTTTCAGGCCGGTGATGTCCGCCACGTTGGCGCCGTACGTCGCTTGCGTGAGGAAGCGCACCGCGCCGTTGTTGGTCGCATGGTCGTCCGCCCACGCGGGCGGCGCGGGGGGCGGCGAGAACGTGCGGGAGCCGTTGGCGAGCGTGAAGTTGCCGCGAATCTCGCCGGCGGGATACATCGCGGTGTGCAGGTTGATGTAGGCTTTGCCCTCGCGGATGATCTCCAAGATTTGCGCGGCGGAGAGCGGGCCCACCGGTTGAATCGTCCACTTGTAGCTGCCGTCGGGCTGCAAGCCGTCTCCGAGCGTCACCGGATCGTCGATGTCGAAAATGATCGAGGCGGGATGGGTGAGATAAGGATCGCTGTGGATGTGCTGGTTCGAGATCGGCCCCGTCAGCCCGCTGTAATCGTATCGCATGATCGCGGTGGTGCCGTCGTCGCTGACGCGGAGGGTGGCGCTGCCGACGCCGTTGGTGACCGCGCCGGGTTGGGCCAGCATGGTGGCCACGTAGAGCGTGCCGGGAATTGATCCGGGAGCCGGCGGCACGTAAGGCGAGAGGGCATAGCCAGGCACGATCT
>JBDSSU010000109.1:0-8645 GCA_039928635.1 Opitutaceae bacterium
ATCGAGCCTCATCTCATTCAGCCGACCTTCGTCACGCATTTGCCGAAGGAGCTTTGCCCCCTGGCGAAGATTACTGCGGACGACGACACGACCATCGATGTTTTCGAACTTTGCATCGGCGGCATGGAAATCGCGCCGGCCTATTCGGAGCAGAACGATCCCGATGTGCAGCGCGCGATGTTTGAAGCCCAGGCCGGGGAGGAGAAGCAGAACATCGACCACGATTTCCTGCTCGCGCTGGAGCATGGCATGCCACCGGCGGGCGGGATGGGAGTGGGCATCGATCGCCTGTGCATTTTGCTCACGGGCGCCGAGAGCATTCGCGACGTAATTCTATTCCCTCAGCTCCGGCCGGGAAACGCCGGAGCATGAGTTTGGAACCACCGAGGCACGGAGAACACGGAGAATCGATTTCGGCGTCAGACTTTACCGTGTTCTCTGTGTCTCTGTGGTTCAAATAGTCCGATGCCTTGGTACATCTACCTCGCCCTTAAGCAGCTTTTTCCGACGGGGAGATTTCCGTTTTTCACGCTGATCTCCCTGGGCGGCGTCGCGATCGGTGTGCTCGTGATGGTTGTCGCGACCAGCGTGATGGGCGGTTTCGGCCATCAGATCCGCGAACTCACGGTTAATACCCAGGGTGACGTGCAGATT
The DNA here is from genome assembly GCA_039928635.1 of Opitutaceae bacterium. GTDB lineage: Bacteria > Verrucomicrobiota > Verrucomicrobiia > Opitutales > Opitutaceae > DATAKE01. The sequence continues at coordinate 655 of JBDSSU010000109.1, forward strand.
CGCTCCGATCATCCGATTCTCGATGCAGCCTCGGTGCAGGCCCAGCTCGCCCGGATTCCTGGAGTGGTCGCCACCACGCCCTTTGCCGAAGGAGCGGTCGTCGTGATTTTCCAGAAGAAGCCGCAGTATCCCGGAATGCAGGGGATCGACGTGAATCAGGTGGGAAACGTCATCCCGATCAATCGCTTCATCCAGTACGGGAAGCTCGACGATCTCGACGACGACTCGATCATCCTTGGTGTGAAGGTCGCGAACCTCCTCGGCGCGCGGGTCGGGGATAAGGTGGAGATTTATTCGCCGCTGGGATTCGAGAAAATGAGGGACAACGAAGTCCTGCTGCCGCGCGAATTGCGCGTGGCCGGCTATTTCGAGATCGGCCATCAAGCCTTGGATAGCTCGGTCGCGCTCGTGACCCTCCGCACCATGCAGGATCTGTACGGCCTCGGGAAGGCGGTGCACGGCATCAATGTCAAAATTTCACCGGGACTCGATGCCGACGACGCTACCGCTCGCATCAACGCGGCGCTCGCGCTGGATGGCCTTCACGCCCGTTCGTGGCTCGATATCAACCAGGATTTCCTCTTCGTGCTCCAGTTCGAGAAGAACCTGATTTTTTTCCTCCTCACCTTCATCATCGTGGTGGCGGCATTTTCCGTCACCAGCTCGCTGTTGATCTCCGTGATTCGGAAAACCCGTGAGATTGGGGTGCTCGGCGCCTTGGGCGCCAAACCGCGTCAGATCGCCGCGTGTTTTTGCTTCCAAGGTTTCTTCATCGGCTTGGCGGGCACCGTGGTCGGGCTCGCCTTGGGTTTCGCGGTGCTTTACGTGCGGGACGACATCGTGCGGATCTTCACGCAGCTCACGGGGAGTGAAGCCGCGCTGGTGCGTTTCTATCAGTTCAACCACCTCCCGTCCTACTCGGATCCGAACTACATTCTCGCGATCATCCTCTGCACGCTGGCGATCTCGACGCTGGCGGGCCTGCTGCCGGCCTGGCGTGCAGCGAAGCTCAAACCGGTGGAGGCGTTGCGCAGTGAGTGAGCCGATCCTGAGTGCCCGCAATCTGCGGAAAACTTATTTGAGCGGCGCCGAGAAACTCGAGGTGTTGCGCGATGTGACGTTCGACGTCGGGGCCAACGAGACGGTTTCCATCCGCGGCGAATCGGGTTCCGGAAAATCCACCCTGCTCAACCTGATTGCCGGTCTCGATTCACCCGACGCCGGCACGCTCACGTGGGCGGGAGAGCCGGTTCAAGCCACCCGGCGGGCGCTCTTTCTGGGAATTGTTTTTCAATCGTTCTATCTCATCCCGGAGCTCGACGCGCTGGCGAATGTGTTGATGGCCTCGCGCATGGTGAAAGTTCCTGGTCCCGCCGAGCGAGCGCGCGCGAAGGATCTGCTCGCGCGGGTGGGCCTCGCGGAACGAGCGAAACACCTCCCGGCGCAGCTCTCCGGCGGTGAGCGCCAGCGCGTCGCGGTGGCGCGAGCCCTGATGAATGCGCCGAAGCTGTTGCTCGCCGATGAACCCACGGGAAATCTCGACGAACACACCGGCGACGCCGTCATCGAGCTTCTGCTCGGCTTGAGCCGCGAAACGCAAACCGCCCTCGTGCTTGTCACCCACAACGCCGCGCATGCCGCGAAAACCCAGCGCCAGCTCTTCCTCCGGGAAGGCATCTTGCGTTAGAGGCCTTCCGGGATGTAGGCGGGGTGCCCAGGCACAGAGCCATAAATCGCTGACACTATCTGCCATCTAATCGCTGACAGTTTCATCAGGGTGAGGAGATGCCCTGGAAAAAAAGTTCGGTGGTGGAGCAACGTGAGCAGCTGGCCTTGGCGCTATTGGCGCGACGGGAGCCGGTGGGAGTTATTTGTGAGAGGGCGGGAGTAAGCCGGCAAACGGGGTACAAGTTTCAGCGGCGGTTTTTGGAGGCGGGAAAAGGCGGGCTGAAGGAGCGACGGCTTGGGCGTGCGCCCAAGCATGCGAGCGGTTGGCTGCGGCTGTGCCAGTTGGTGCTGGGAGAGCGGAAGCGGCGACCGACCTGGGGGGCCCGCAAGCTTTTGTGGTGGCTGCGGGAAACGCAGCCGGGGAGCCGCCGGCCATCGGAACGCACGCTTGGCCGATGGCTGCAAGCGGCGGGGTTGGTGCGGACGCAGCAGGTGCGGCGGCGGATTGATCCAGTCCCTTTGCAAGCCGCGCGGCGTGGCCGGCGCAGCAACGAGGTGTGGACGATTGATTGGAAAGGGTGGTTCCGCACCGGCGATGGCGCGAAGATCGAGCCGCTGACGATCCGCGATCTGGGGAGCCGGTATGTGCTGTGGAGCCAGCCCGTGTCCCGGCGCAGCGATCAGGTGGTGCGCCGGGTGTGCCGGCCGGCTGTTCCGCCGCCACGGCCGGCCGCAGGCGATCCGCACCGATCTGGGCGGACCGTTCTGCAGCACCGGACCGCACGGCCTGACCTCGCTCAGCCTGTGGTGGTACCGGCTGGGCATCGGCGTGGAGTTTGTGCGGCGCAAGGCCGGCATCGACAACAACGCCCACGAGCAAATGCACGGAGTCCTGCAGCGCGAGACCGCCAGTCCGCCCGCGCCGACGCGCCAGGCCCAACTGCACCGGCTGCGCCGCTGGCAACACGACTATAATCACCTGCGAGCGCACGACGGCATCGGCGGACAGCCTCCGGCCCGGCGCTACCATTCCACGCCTGGGCCGTTGCCCCCGTTGCTCACGCCGACTTATCCCCGGGACTGGCCAGTGCGGCGGGTTTCCCTTCGCGGCGAAATCTGTCTGTTCGGCCAAAGGCACTACATCGGACGTGCCGTGGCCGGACTTCTAGTCGGCTGCAAACTCACCGGTTCCTCCAGCCAGATCTACTTCGATCGCCTCTGCTTCGCCCTCCTCTCTCAGCCTCTGCGCTCCACCCCAACACCTGCCCTCCCCACTTGAGCACCGAGGGGGGAGGGGCGGCGGCCGCCGCCCCTCCCTCCGCCCTCCCCTCATTTTTTCAAATGAGTCCAAACCCAAAACTGTCAGCGCCTATTTGGCAGAGAGTGTCAGCGATTTTTGGCAGAGCACCCCCACACCCGCGAGGTGGGCTGCGCAACAGAGCACGCCACGCTTGCGAAAACCGAATCCAGCGGGGTGAGGGCACCCCGCCCACATCGATCCAAACTAAGCGCAAGGGGAAGCTGCGAAGCGCGAACTCCGAAATCATTCTGTCCATTCTTCCGATTCTCTTTAAATCGGGATGATGTCCGCTTCGAAAATCAAATGTGGCGTCGCTGGGGTGGGCTCGCTCGGTCAGCATCACGCTCGCATTTACGCGGCACTCCCCGCTGCGGAATTCGTGGGTATTTTCGAGGCGAACGATGCGCGCGCCGCCGAAATCAGCGCGAAGTTCAACTGCCGCCGTTTCGCCTCGCTCGAGGAACTCGGGGAAGCCTGCGATGCGGTCTCCATCGTGGTTCCAACGGATAAACACGCGATGGTCGCCCTGCCTTTGTTGGCGAAAGGTTGTCATCTGCTCATCGAAAAACCGATCTGCGCTTCCCTCGCTGAAGCCGAGCAAGTCCTCGCCGCGGCGAGGGCACACGACTGCCTCGTCCAGGTCGGGCACATCGAACATTTTAATCCGGTGATGGGCTTTTTGGAGAAGGAGGTGATCGCTCCGCAGTTCATCACCGCCGAACGGCTCGCCCCCTACACCCCCCGCGGTACCGAGGTCGGGGTGGTGCTCGACCTGATGATTCACGACATCGGCATCGTGCTCGAACTGGTGAAATCGCCGGTCGAGAAGATCGACAGCGTGGGCGTGAGGGTTCTCTCCAAAACCGAGGACATCGCGAATGCGCGCATCCAGTTCGCGAACGGGTGTGTCGCGAATCTGAGCTCGAGCCGGATGAGTTTGAAAAAGGTGCGCGAGATCCGGGTTTTTCAGCCCACGGGATATTTTTCCTTCGATTTTATGAATCAGTCCGGGCACCTCGTGCGCAAAAGCGGCATGCTCGATTACGCGGCGAAGTTGATGAGCGGTGCGGCGAAAGCGGGCGACCTTTCTGCTCTGCCGCTGGAGGCCGTCCCGCTGGAAAAAGGTGAGCCGCTCGCGCTGGAACTCGCGCATTTTGTCGAGAGCGTCGCCAAGGCGAAACAACCGAAAGTCGGAGCCGCGCTGGGGAAGACCGCGCTCGAAGTCGCCATCACAATCACTGAGCAGATTCGCACGGCGAAGCAGGGATGAATCTTCGCCGCGCCGCTCATAAACGGGATTGGCGTGGCACGGGCATCCTGCCCGTGGGCTCGGAACCGGTTTGGCGTAGCACGGGCATCTTGCCCGTGGGTTCGGAACACGGGCAAGATGCCCGTGCCACTCAGACCACAGTTCATGGCTCCGCTCACCAGCAGCAGCTTCCTTGCGCTTCGGAATGACGAGAGACGATGAGCGCTACTCCCGCCGATTCTTTCCGTCTGCCGCCGCCTGCGAGCGGCCGCGTCGATCTCCTGATCGTTGCGGGCGAACACTCCGGCGACGAACACGCGGCCAAGATGATTCGCGAGCTGCGTGCGCGGCATCCTGCGGTTGCCGTCGCGGCGCTCGGGGGACCAAAACTCGCCGCGGCCGGGGCGCAACTGCTCCACGATCTCACGTCGTCTTCCGTGGTCGGCCTGGTGGAGGTTTTGAAGAACTATTCGTTCTTTCGGGCGCTGTTCGCCGAAACGCTCCGCTGGATCACGGAGCATCAGCCGCGGGCCGTCTGTTTCGTTGACTACCCGGGCTTGAATCTCCGGCTCGCGGCGGCGCTGCGAGAACGGGGGATCTCCGTGAAGGGGGGAGGCAAGGTGAAAACCCTCTTCTACATTTCGCCGCAAATCTGGGCGTGGAAGGCCAAACGCCGCTTCACGATGGCGCGGGATCTGGATGCGCTCGCCGTGATTTTCCCGTTCGAAGTGCAGAGCTACGCCGATACGTCGCTGCCCGTGGAGTTTGTCGGCCATCCGTTCGTTGCGCCTGAGTACCAGCCGCCCGTGCGTTACGATCCGGCTGGGCCGGTGTTGCTGTTGCCGGGCAGCCGAAAGCAGGCGGTGGAGCGGATCTTCCCGGACTTACTCGCTGGTTTTGCTGAATTTGCGCGGGAGCGTGCCGATATTCGTGCGGTGGTGCTATGCCCCAGTCACGACATCAAGGCAGTCCTGCTCGCGGCCAAACCGCCTCCCGCGGTGAAACTCGTGCTGTTGCCAGAATCGGTTGGGGAGACGTCGGCTCCGTTCCCGCTGGCGGCCTCGGCGGTGCTTACCTCCAGCGGTACGATGTCCATGCATTGCGCGCTGGCGGCGATTCCGGGGGCGATCGCGTACCGCGCGAACGCTCTGACCTACCTGCTCGGTCGCCTGCTGGTGAAGATCGAATATCTCGGGATCGCCAATCTGCTTTTGGGCGAGCCGATGTATCCCGAGTTCATCCAAAGCGCGGCGACACCCACCGCGTTGGCGGGCGAGCTGAGGAAGTGTTTGAACGACCCCTCCCGACAGGCGCAGACGGCGGCGCAATCAAATCGACTCCGCGCTTTGCTGGATCAATCTGCGCACCACCCCGCGGCCGATTGGTTGGCCCGCCAGCTTGCCCTTTGATCTCCCAGGAAAAATCTCGTCCGACTCCGCGGCCTTCGCCTGCGACGTCACTGTGATGCAATCTCCAGCGCCTCGAAAAATTCGATCGAGCGGCCGTTCCAGCGCCTTGTTGGGGATTGTCCTGCTTCTCGTGGCGACGGTGGCAATCGTGGTTTGGCGGCTCGTTGCCGTGGCGGGCTCCCTTCCGGCTTTCCAGGAAAACAGCGCGCATTTGCGGCTCCTCGTGATTCTCGCGGTCGCGCTGGGTTTCTCGCTTATCGGCCTCGGCTTCGTGGCGGCGCTGATCATTTCCGGACGAAAGTCATCCGGCGCGGCGGCGCACGCGGCGCGCCTGGCCGAGATCGAAACCGGCCGGCTGGCGCTGGTGGCGCGGCACACGGCGAGCGCGGTCGTGTTAACCGATACCGACTGGAATATCCAGTGGGTCAACGAGAGCTTCACGCGTTCGTTTGGCTACACCCTCGCGGACGTGAAAGGCCGGACCATCGAGGACGTTTTGCACGGACCGGAGACGGAGAGGAAGATTGCGGAATCCATCCGCCCGATTTGCGCCGATGGCCGGCCCTTCAAAGGGGAACTGTTGAAATACCCCAAGGACGGTAAACCACTTTGGGTGGCGCTGGACGTCCAGGCTTTGCGGGATGCCGAAGGGAAAATCACCGGCTTCATGGCGATGCACCTGGATATCACCGAGCGGAAACGCATCCAGGAGGAGCTTGCCATGAAGGAGGCCCAATTCCGCTTTATCTTCGAGTCGGTCCCCGTCGGGTTATCCTGGTCAATTTTCGGGTCGGGCAATAAACGCCTCGTCAATCCAGCTCATGTGCGGATCAGCGGCGTATCGCCGACGCGCGCGGACGAGCGGGACGCTCACCTCGATGTGACGCATCCCGAGGATCGCAAGCGGCAACAGGTGCTTGTCGACCGTCTTCGCAACGGGGAGATCGACCACTACGTGATCGAGAAACGTTACGTCCATGCCGACGGTTCGGTGAAATGGGCGGCGGTGACCGTTCGCCACTACCGCGACGCGCAGACCGGCATCGTCCAGGAGATCGCGGCCATCGTGGATATTTCCGACCTCAAGCTGGTGCAGGATGAACTCGTGCGTCAGCAGGCGCGTTTCCGTTTCATCTTCGAAATCGTTCCGGTGGGCCTTTCATGGTTTGAAGTGGGGAAGCAGGGCGAAACCCACATCGTCAATTCGGCGCACGCGCGCATCACGGGAGTGTCCCAGGAACAATCGCGTGAACCCGGCGCGTATGCGCTCGTGACCCACCCGGACGATCGCGCCCGCCAGGCCGAGCTGACGCAGCGGCTGCAAGCCGGTGAAATCGACCACTTCGTCTGCGAGAAACGCTACGTTCATCCGGACGGAAACACGCTCTGGGCCGTCCTGACCGTGCGCATTTTCCGCGACCCGGTTTCAGGCGATTCCCAACAGGTCGCTTCGCTGATCGACATCACCGAGATGAAGCAAAAGGCCGATGAGCTCCGCACCGCGATGGAAGCGGCGAATTCCGCCAACATCGCGAAGAGCCAGTTCCTCGCGATGATGAGCCACGAGATTCGCACCCCGATGAACGGCGTGATCGGAATGACGAGCCTCATGCTGGATTCGCGGCTTTCGACTGAGCAACGCGATTATGTGGAAACGATCCGCAACAGCGGCGACACGCTGCTGACGATCATCAACGACATTCTCGATTTCTCGAAGATCGAGTCCGGGCACATGGATCTCGAGGCGGCCGATTTCTCGCTGCGCGATTGCGTCGAAGGTGCACTGGATCTTCTGGCGCCACGGGTGGCGGAAAAGCGGCTCGATCTCCTTTATGAAATCACGGACGGCGTGCCGAGCAGCGTGAGGGGCGATTCGACGCGCCTCCGCCAGATCCTCGTCAACCTCCTGGGCAATGCGATCAAGTTTACGGAGGTCGGTGAGGTGGTGCTCAGCGTCCGCGCGGTGCCGGTCGGTGACGGCGCCAAAACCGAACTGATCTTCGATATCGCCGATACCGGTATCGGCATTTCGTCGGACGGCATGGAGCGCCTGTTTCGGTCTTTCTCACAGGTGGACGCATCCACGACGCGCAAATTTGGCGGCACGGGACTGGGCCTCGCCATCAGTAAACGACTGACCGAGTTGATGGGCGGACGGATGTGGGTGGAGAGCGAGGCCGGGAAGGGCTCGGTGTTTCATTTCACGATTATGGTCGAGGCGCTCGCGAGCAAACCGCGACCGTGGCTCGCGGTCGGCAAGAGCCATCTCGAGGGCCGCCGCTTGCTCATCGTCGACGACAACGCGACGAACCGGCGCATCCTTACGACTCTGGCCAGCGCGTGGGGGATGATCCCGCGCGCCGCC
>JBDSSU010000110.1:0-3483 GCA_039928635.1 Opitutaceae bacterium
TCATGCGCCTTGGGAGGCTGCATTGTGCGCGGGGACGACGTCGCACGCGGCAGACATCTGCTCGGCTGCCGCGGCGTGCTCCACTCCAGATACCTCTCCGTCGGAGTTGGCGTCCCTCATCTCGAAATGTTTGCTCGGCATCTGCGCCCGCAGCGCCGCAGGCAACGCGCCGAACGCCCTTCTGTTTTTGCGCTGTAGGTTGCGACGCGCGTGGTCAAATTCGCCGACGTGGAAATCATCGCGCATCGCGGCGCTTCTTACCTCGCGCCGGAGAATACCGTCGCCGCGGCACAGCTCGCATGGACCGAAGGCGCGGATGCGCTGGAGTTCGATATTCAAATGACCGCCGACGGACAGCTGGCGGTGTTGCACGACGCGGACACGGGTCGCGTCGCCCAGACCGCGCTCGCCGCAAACGCCGCCACGATGGCTGAGCTGCAACGTCTCGACGTTGGCCGTTGGAAAGACGTCCGATACGCCGGCGAGCGAATTCCCACGATCAACGAAATGCTGGCCGGCGTACCCCGGGGGAAGCGTGTGTTCATCGAGATCAAAGGCGGCCCAGACGTCATTCCCGTTTTGGGACAATGCCTCGCAAATTCGCGGCTCGAGCCGCCGCAGATCGTCCTCATCGCTTTCGATTTCAAGACCGTGTGCCTAACCAAGAAATTTCTCCCGCAATATGCGGCCACTTGGATTCTCGATCACCCGGCCGACAACCGTCAGATTTCTTCAGAAGAGCTGATACGCCGGACGGTGGAAACGGGACTTGATGGGCTCGACCTGGCGAAGGACTGGCCCATCGACGCGGCATTCGTCAAAAAAATTCATCACGCCGGCCTGAAGCTGTTTGTCTGGACGGTCGATGATCCGGCCGCTGCCCGGCATTTCGCCAGCGCGGGCGTGGACGGGATCACCACCAACCGACCCGGTTGGTTGCGGACGCAGCTCGCGTCCTGAGGGTCTGCCTTCGACCGTTGCCGCGCGCGCTTCGAAAAAAGCGAACCGCGGGACATGGCGGCTGATGGACGTCTCCCGGCCCCGGGCGGGAGTGCGTCAGCTCTTTGCTTGATAAGCTTTTCACGGATCGCTGCGGGTTGGTTCACCCTGTGATTCCAAAATACCGTAAATGCCAAAGCGTCGGGCGTTGCGACTTTAACGTCGCGGGGACGTGCCGTAGCAGAAGCAACGCCCCCGCTGCCTTGGTCTAGAAATTTTCCATCGTGAACCCCGCCTCTGCTCAGAATGCTCTGTTGCTCGTTGGCGGCGGGGCTCGTGCCGCGTACCAGGCCGGTGTGTTGCGGAGTCTGGCGCGGGCGTTTCCCAAAGTCCGTTTCCCGATCCTAAACGGCATCTCGGCTGGCGCCATCAACGCCGCGTTGCTTGCCAACACCTCGGACGAATTTCTGCGAACGACCGAGCGGCTGGTTGCCCTGTGGGAAAACCTGACGCTCGATCAGGTTTTTCGCACCCAATTCCGCACGCTTGGGGCAACCGTTCTGAAGTGGGCGGTGCGCATGGCGGCCGGCGGCGGCAGCAGCCTCCCGGCCGTCCGGGAAATGGTCGACACCAGTCCGCTGCGAGATTTCCTGCTCCGCGCGCTCGATACTAAGGACGGGGTCCTGCGGGGCATTGAGGCAAACCTCGCCAGTGGCCGACTCTCGGCGGTGGGGTTCACCACCTCAAAATATCCCTCGGGACAATCCACCACCTGGGTGCAGGGGCGCGACGTGGTGCCCTGGCAACACCACGGGCGATGCGGTGTCTCCACGGCCTTGACGGTGGAGCACATCATGGCCTCGAGCGCGCTGCCGCTCGTTTTCCCCGCCGTGCGTCTGGCCGACGGCTGGCATGGCGATGGTGGTGTCCGGCTCACCGCGCCGTTGTCTTCCTCGGTCTATCTGGGAGCTGATCGCATCGTGGCGATCTCGACCCTGCGAAGCCCCACCCCGGCCGATACCGCCGCTCCTTTCCCGGACTACCCGCCCACCTCCACCGTTCTCGGGATGCTCATTGATTCGGTGTTTGTGGACATGCTCGATACCGAGGCGATGGCGATGCGGCAGCTGAATCAGCTGGGGGCAGGAAACCCTCGCGGGAATGAAAACCACCGTCCGGTGGATGTAATCGTGATCCGGCCCTCGGAAGATCTGGGCACTCTGGCGCGTGAGTTCGAGTCGGATCTTCCCCGGGCGCTTCGCCAGGTTTTCCAAGCACTGGGAAGTCACCGGAGCGATCGATCAAACATCATCGCGACCCTGCTCTTCCAGCCGCGCTATCTCCGACGGGTGCTTGAAATCGGAGAACGGGACGGCATGCGTCGTCGCGATGAACTCGCGGCGTTTCTTGGGTTTGACGGCGCTCCGTCAAGCGAAGTGCCGCCGCCGATTGTCCAGCTTAACGGAACAAACCGGCATCGAGCCGAAGGTACGTTGACGCGTGATTCGCTGTTTCCCCAACGTTCCACCGGAACCGAGGGGTGACCGGTAACCGCAGGATCGCCCGATCTCTGAGACGAAAATCGTGGCGCCGCCGCGATGCGATCAGGGCGTGGCGGCGGGGACCAACCTTGCTTTCTCGGAAAAATAAGCAGCGACGGGATTATTTTTCAGTGCCTTCAACCCGGAAACCACTTCTTGGGCGTTGATCACGGCCCCCTCCCAACCGGGATGAACCGTTTCCCCGGCCGGTTTTTCCGGCGTGGGATTAGGCACATAAAGGAGATCGACCTTCGCCTTGCCCAGCGCGTCGAGCCGCCGCGCGCTCAATTCGTTGAGATCGATAAACCCGACATTTTCGGATCGGGCGACCTCGCCCGCCCAGCCGGCGTAAGTCTCTTTGTCGCGCTTGATGTGCCCGGTGTCGTCCCAGCGCTTGCGCGGGATGAGCGAGCAGACGATCGGAGTCGCACCCCTCGCCTTGGTTTCGTTGATGAGCTGCCGGAGATACCAGCCATACGTGTGAACCATTTCCTTCTGCCCGCCGCGACCGGTCATCTCCCGGGTTTCCTCTCCCACGCCGTTCGGATAACTACCGTCGTTCGTGCCGAACTGCATGATGACGACATCGCCGGGCTTGATGAGTTCGACCATGGCTTTCCAATTGGCGCTGTAGAAACTGCGGGCGCTGGTACCGCCCAGGGCGCGGTTGACGACGTTCACCTTCTGCGGATCGAAGTAGAAGGTGAGCGGCGCACCCCAACCCCATTGGTTCATGTTGGTGCCATCGCCGGCCGAACCATTGCGCACCGTCGAATCTCCGATCAGCCAAAAACTCGGGAGCTTCCCGTCAACGGGTACCGGCGGGGAATAGCGCGGACCGGGAGGACCGGCCTGCGTGCGCATGTCGACGCCATGCGTATCCGGCGGAGGACGGGGGGCTGAAACCGCCGCCGCCGGTGTCGCGGCAGGCGTCCCGGCAGCAGGCTGAGGATCCTGGGCTTGAGTAGCCACGAACCCACAAAGAAACAGAGCGGCGATTTTG
>JBDSSU010000111.1:0-8990 GCA_039928635.1 Opitutaceae bacterium
GCCGTCAAAATCCGCGGTGCCGAGCATCGTCTCCGGGGAGTCGGCGCCGAACTTCAGAAAGGGCCGGCCAGTGCCGGCGAAATGCAGGTAGTGGCTACCGTCGTAGGTCAGGCGGCCGAGGCCGCGGAAATCGCGCGCCGACTTCACCTTGGTCGCCGTCACCATGAATTCGCCACTCACACCATCGTAGGGCGCGAGGGCCTTGCCGCCACCGGCCGTCGCGACACCGGCGCCGGCGACCAGGCTCACGCGATAGGTCCAACGACCGGGCTTGTCGGGGGAGAGGTGGGCGCGCCAGACCGTGCCGGAGGTAGCTGACGTGTTGGCGGCGTTTCCGTCGGCGGCAAAATAGCCGGGCACGGTATACGAAGGCGACCCGGACTCGTGCGTGAACGTCACCGCATAGCGGTAGTCGGTGAAAGGATTTGATACCGTATCCGTCTCGGCGGCGAAAGGGCCGGCGAGATCGAGCGTGACCTTGTGCCAGGGGTGTAACTCCCCGCTGATCTTGGCGGCCCCATCGCCCGGCGGCTGGCGCGGCACGTCCGGCCGGAGACCGGCGCGCGGCGCGACAACGAGGCTGGGTTGCGAGGGCTCCGTGCCCGGGTCGTAGCTGGCCGGCTTGGCCGTGGTCGCGGCGCCGAGATTGAGCGGCAACACCAAGGCGAGGAGAAGAGAGGTGGGGGTAAAGACGGGATGAACTTTCATCACGAAGGCGGCGGATGGAGGGGTTAAATTCAGAGAGCGGCAGGGCGCGCTGATCAGGATTTTCTGTCCCCACAATGGGCAGAGCTGGTTCCTGAGACGTGGGCCCGTTTTGGGATATGGCCGAGGTAGGAGGTTTGCCGATAAGTTAGCACTTCGTGCCGGGAGGACCAGTGGACAAGAGGGTAATCTATTGTCGTTTTGCGGACGACTGCGGCCGGGCATCATTTCGCAAAATTTGTGCCGGCCACTTCCTTTTTTGGCCGCCGTCGTGAGATGATTGAGCAGCGGTGTTGCCAACGCTGCCACACACCCGTGTTCCAGTTTCGTTGCGGCTCAATCGGTGAATATTCCCCGGCTTGACCAGTCGGATCCGACATGACCCCTGCTCTCCGGATCCATGTCGGCGATGCAGGAATCGCTGACGTTTTACGGCTGATCCGGTCCCTTTCTGCCGTCTCGAAACATCGGGGCGAACCCCGTTTTCTGGATGGCGGTTTTTGGGGTGGGCAGCAGTAGTTCCTTCAATGCCCGCGATTCGCGTCAATAGCTCCGTCGCCGATAACGACGGTCGGCTGGCCTCGTTGGATGTTTTTCGCGGGGTTTGCGCACTAGCCGTCTTCCTCACTCATTGGTTTCTCTGGGCGAATTTTCTTCCGCAAACCGGGTTTCAGTGGCTGCTGAATGATTGTTTAAAAACCACCTACAGTATCTTTTGTCAGCTCACTTGGAACTGCCGCGGCCAACATCCTGCCGTCATCGGTTTTTTCGTGCTCAGCGGTTTCTGCATTCATGCGTCGCGGGCCCGGCGGACGAGCTCCGCTGCAGTTCCGCACGAATGGCGTCATTACTTTTTGTCCCGAAGCCGGCGCATTTTGCCGGTCTACTGGTGGGGCACGCTCCTCGCATTGGGATTTGTCGGGCTTCAGACCACATGGCCCGTTTCCAACCCCGTGCTGAGCATTCACGCTGCAGGCGATGGGCGCGATCTGCTGTTGCGGGTATTCGCTATATCGGCCCTCGTGCCGGGTGATGTTATCTTGGGGAATTGGACATTAATCACTGTCTCCACCGAGATCGCGATTTATGCCCTGTACCCGCTTCTGTTGCTGAGCACTCGCTACTTGGGCTGGGTGGCGCCGTTGGCCGTCTGGATTGCCCTGCAAGTCGTGGCGCTTTTCATTGCGCCCCACTTCTCTCCGACCTGGCTCGTAAACACTCCGCTTATCATGGGGGCGTATTGGTATGTGGGAATGCTGGCGGCCGAATGGCATTTTCGAAAAGCGAAAGTCCTGCCGCTCTGGGTCCCGCTCCTGACCTGGGTGTTGTTTCTCTTGCTGCGAGAGGCACCCGATTCCGCCCTGCGTTATATTATTCTCCAGTTGGTCCGCTCACTCCACTTTGCCACGATATTGCTCTGGCTGCTCGGTCTTGAAAGCACCCGTCCCTCTTTCCGGGCGTCGGCATTTGTCCGATCTCTGTGCCTAACCGGCCGGATAAGCTACAGTCTCTATGTCGTGCATACGCCGGTGATTTTGGCAACGACGTGGGCGTTGGGTGCCTTGACGTCCATTCACAGTAATGCAGTGCAACTTCTGGTCACATTTTCCGCAACCTTAGCGGTCACCGCTGTAACCTATCGTTATATCGAGCGCCCCTTCCTCGCTGTCAAAAAAAGTTGAACTCACACAGTGCATCCGGTGCTTGATCCGTTGGCGTCAAACTAACGGCCCGACAGGGTCTAGCTAGGCCGAGGCTGACCCCGTGGATCGGTCTCCATTTGCTGATGGTGTCAGGCGGATCGCGAAGATCGCCCCATCCTCATCGAGCAGCGCTGGCCTGCTCGGCGGCTTCGATCTCCGCCCAAGACGGCGCGCGCCAGAGGTGGAACTGTCCGAACACGTTCATGGCCCCGAGAAGATTGCCATCAGGTGAAAACTCCAATGAGGCAAAGCGCGCGCCCGGCACACTCAGCGTGAGCACCTGCTCCCAGCCCTCCGCATCCCAGATGCGGAAGGAGTCGCCGGTCGTCGCTACGACGAGCCGGTGCCCATCGGGTGAGAAGAGCGCACCTCCCACCCGGCGCAGGGAGCCGGTGAGTGCATTGACCGGTTGGAACGTCTGGGTCTCCCAAATGGAGGTCGAGAGGCCGAGTGGTGCGGCGAAAAACCGGCCGTCGGGCGAAAAACTGGCGGGGTCGTCCCCGGCCAGGACGCCCGCCAGTTTTCGTTCCACTCCGGAAACAAGATCGATGAGCGAACATCCTCCTGGGTTTGGCCTCACAAAGGCGTGATCGAAAATGTGGAGAGGCCCCGGATCGACCGGGCGGACAAGACACTGACGTCCGTCCGGAGATACGACATAGTTACCGACCACCGCCGGCCGCGGCCAGAAACGCGTCTGAGCGCCCGTAGCAACATCCCATTCGTACAACCCGCGCTGCGCGGGATCCGTGCTTTCGTAGGCGAGCAGAAGTTTCGCCCCGCCTTCGCGAAACGCCTGGGGGAACGTTTGCCCGGGCAGGGTTGTAAACTCTCGTACGAGCGAAGCACTTTCCCAATTCCAGATCCGCACCACACCCTTCGGGTCCGCATGGGCAACGAGGGGAACGTCGCTTGCAAAGAGGGTATCACTCTGCTCAAGCAGGGAAGCCGCGAGCTGCCCTTCCGATTGCGATGCACGCCGCGTCGCGCTGCCGGCGTCGCCCTCCCCGAATGAAGCAGCGGTGAGTTGACCTTTGACTTGCGACGTCGGAAGCGGCCCGCGGCCGGCTTCGCTCGACCCACGGGTGGAAACAATGAGTGGCGACCGTTCGCGAAAGTCCCGGCCACCGAAGCGCTGCACCGTGCCCGCTGCATCGATTGCGACGACCGATCGGCTGTCAGCGCTGAACCTCCAGGAAGCGGATGGCCGAAGATTGGGCTCGATCTGGATGTGGGAGGAGGATCGCGGCGCGGTCGCGTCCCAAAAACGCAGCGTGCCATCGAACGCCGAGCTGCTCACGAGAGTCGTGAGGTCGGGCAGAAGCCCCATGGCTGTAATCACACTGGTGTGGCCACGAAGGACGCGAATGAGCCGTTGCGAAGCGACATCCCAGATCCGGATGGTCTGGTCCATTCCGGCGGTCGCCAGGGTCTTGCCGTCCGGCCAAAACACCAGTTTCGTCACCTCGGCGCGATGACCTTCCAGCCGGCCCACTTCCCTGCCGGTCTCGACCTCCCACAGTGCGACGACGCCAGCGTCCTCGTCCCATAAGTTTGCGGCGGGCGCCCTGACCGTGTGGCTGGTGGCCAGCAATTTCTGGTCCGGAGAAAATGCGAGGCGATTGATGCCACCGCCCGGAGCTGGAACCCGCCAGCGTTCCTTCCCGGCAAGGACATCGGTGACGCGAATCATACCGTTCTCAAAGTCTGCGGCGAGGCGAAGATCGTTAGTTATGACTGCCGAGCCACCCAGGGAAGGGCCACGTTGCAATAATTCGCCGGTGGGAATCCGCCAAGTGGACGTCTTTTCCCGATTCGCCCAATTCTGGATGGTCTGTCCGTCGTCCGCTATTCTCAACTGGCCGGTGCGGCCATCGACGCTCCATTCGTTGACGGTTTGCTGCGTCGCGTAGTTCCACAATCTGATTCGCCCCTTTCCTGAGGCTGGGCCTTGCTCCGGTGTCCAGCCAATGGCCAGCAAGGGCTCGCGCGGCGAGATTGCCACCCACGGAAACTGCACGTCCGCCGGCAAGGGAACGTCCCGGGGCTGGCGGGTGCGGAGATTCCAAAGTTTGACGGCGGCCGGTCGCATGTGCGAGCTGACGAGCCATTCGCCATCGGAGGAGATCGCGAAACCATTCGCTTTGCTCGAGATCACGGCCGTGGAATCGCTCCGGCAAAACTGCCACAGGTAGCGCCACTCCCAGCCCCGCAGATCGCTCTCGCCCTGTCGGGGTCGCTGGCGATTCAGGAGTTCCTGCGCCAGGCCGAAGTTGTCAGTGGCCAGCGCCTGTTGCACCCGGTGCATGTCGCTCGCGTAGGCCCGGCGCCGCGAGGCCAGCGACTGGACCTCGGCATTTTTGCGGAGGTTGGACTCGGTCTCACGCAAGCGGGCTTGTTCCCGCTCGCCGCGTTCTGCGACCCGCTCGGCCCGGGTGGCGCGGACCGCCTGCCAGGAGCTCACCGCCGCGGCCAAAACGAGTACAGTGGCGATCGCGGTCGCGGCTCCGACGGCGACACGGTGCCGCCGGACAAGTTTTTGCAGCAAATACACCCGACTCGGAGGGCGCGCGGTGACGGCTTCGTCATTGAGGTGCCGCTTGAGATCGGCGCTGAGGCTGTTGGCCGTCTGGTAGCGGCGCGCGCGGTCCTTCTCCAGGCACTTCATCACGATCCAGTCGAGATCTCCGTGGAGTTCGGACAGCAGCTTTGAGGAGTCGGTCGATCGGCGCTTTGCGGTGGTCGTCAGGTCCTCGCCATCGAGCGTGGACAGTCGCGTGCTGGGACGGACCGGCTCGCGCTCGAGGATCGTCTTGCGCATTTCATCCAGGCCGGAAGCGAGCAGCTCCGTCGCATCGAAAGGCGTCCTGCCTGCGAGCATTTCATACAGCAAAGCGCCCAGACTGTAGATATCGGAGCGGGTATCGACATCGACGCTTGTCATGACCGTTTGCTCGGGGCTCATGTACGAGGGCGTGCCGATGAGCGCTGCAAATTGGGTGACGAGAGTCTTGTCCGTCAGCCGCCCTTCGATGGCTTTTGCGATTCCAAAATCGATCACCTTCGGCACAGCGACGCCGTCGTTGACGGTGACGAGGATGTTAGAGGGCTTGATGTCCCGGTGGATGATTCCCTTCTGATGCGCGTGCTGGATGGCTTGGCACACTTGGATAAACAGCTCGAGCCGCGCACGCGTCGAAAGCCCGGCGTCGTCGCAATACTCCGTGATGCGAACGCCGCGCACCAATTCCATGACGAAGTAGGGTCGGCCGGCGTCGGTCGCACCGCCGTCGAACACCCGGGCGATGTTGGGATGGTCCATCATGGCCAGCGCCTGGCGCTCGGCTTCGAAGCGGGCAATGACCGCGTTCGTGTCCATGCCCAGCTTGATCACCTTGAGGGCGACACGACGGCGCACCGGCGATTCCTGCTCAGCCAGCCACACGACACCACAGCCACCCTCGCCGATTTTCTGCAGCAGCTTGTAGCGACCGACGCGGTCGATGGGTTTTTCCGCCGGCGGGTCGACGCCGCGTGTGGTCAGAGGAACATGGAGAAATCCCGACGCCTCGTCATGGAGCGCGAGCAGTGCCTCGACGCGAAGCCGCTGGGCTTCATCGCCGGCGCAGGCGCGACCAAGATAGGCCGACCTGGCGGATGCGGGGAACTCCAAGGCGTCGCCGAAGAGATCATCATCGCGGGTCATGGCTGGAAACGGCGGGGGTTGACGGGCGGGTGATGCTGCAGGACAGGGTGGATCGCACCGGGGTGTGCGGAGCGGACGATGGCGGGGGACGATGGCCGATTTGCGGTGCCGGTGGATTTCGCCGAATGAACCATTTGCTGAGCAAAGCTCTCAGCCGCATCCATCCATTGAGAAACCACGAATAGACACGAATGGACGCAAAGATCAGAGCGACCGGGAAAAAATCCGGAGTCATGGCTTCAACTCACCTTTCAGTGAGTGGCTCAGGCGCGCCCGTCTCCCCGTGTTTTTCATTCGTGTCCCTTGGTGTCCATTCGTGGTTCAACCACCTCGTTCCGGCTCAGCGCGATTTCTGCATCTCGCCGAACAGCCACGTGCGAGCGTATGCCCAATCGCGTTTTGCGGTGCGCTCGGAGATTCCCATGATCTCAGCGGCCTCCTCGAGAGTCAGGCCGACGAAGTAGCGATGTTTGACGAGTTCGGATTTTCGCGCGTCGTGTTCGGTCAGACGATCGAGCGCCTCGTTCAACCGGAGCAATTCCGCGTCCTCCCGTTCAGGTGCGGCGACATCGAAGCCGGTGGCACTGGCGCTCACCTTCTCGAGTTCACCGCCGTGGCGAACGCGTTGTTTGCGCCGGGCATTATCGACCAGGATACGCCGCATGCCCTCGGCGGCGGCGGCGAAAAATTGAGCGCGGTTTTGCCACTTCGGCTGGGCGTCGCCCCCGAGTCGCAGCCAAACCTCATGGACGAGAGCGGTCGGTTGCAGTGTCTGCCCGGCGGACTCACGGGCCATTTTCGCGGAGGCCAGCTTGCGGAGTTCGTCGTACACGAGCGGAAGAATTTGATCGGCTGCCTGGGCGTCGCCCTGTTCCGCGCGCGCGAGCAGCAGGGTGAAATCACCGCAGGCGTGATCGGGCGGCCGGGGTGCATCGCTCATGCGCCGCCGACGCTGACGGCTCGGGCTCGTTCCGCAAGGCCGGTGGCAGGATGCGCGTAGGAAAACCGTCGGGCTGCCTTCCGGTTTCCTGGACTCTTCTCAGTTGAGGAGAGGACGCGCGCTGCTTGCGCGCGCGTCCTTCCCGGCGGGACGGAATCCCATCATCCTTGTCGCCGACGATCAATGCCCGCCCGCATGCATGACGCGGACGGTGCCGCGGTAGGTGCCGCCGCCGAGATCATCGAACTCAACGTGCACTTGGGCTCCGTCGTAAGCGCCCCCGGAGACTTCGCCCACTAAAACGGCCTTGCCGGTATGGGCGTTCGAATTACCCGCGACGCTCGCAGTGAAAAGGTAATTTCCGTGCGCGTCGGAAAACACATAGTCCGCCTCGAGATGGAGAATATTGCCCTTCCGGTCGACTGGCTCGAGGACACGCACACCCGTGAACAGCGTACCGGTCAGGTCGCCATCGAAGGATCCCGCAAAATGAAACAGGTAGCCCGCGGGGCCTCCGCCCGCGAAGGATTTCTCGAAAGTGAGGCGAAGAGGCGAGGAATTCGCCGCCTGTTTTGCGGGCGCCTGAAACACCAAGCCGAGCGCCAGGGTCGCGAAGGTGAGATTTTTAATTAAGTTCATGGACTGTATTTTTTTTGTTTGTTGGGGACGAATGCGAAAGCGGGGGCGGAATTCCACAGGTCGGATTTCTCGTTCAGTTTTGCGGGGCGAGGATGAGCGAATGGAGGGGACGGGGAAAATTCATGCGGAAGAGGGTGACACTCTCCAGCGCGCTTTTTTTCGGCGGAACGGGCCACGCGGCGCGTCTTTTTTCGCTGAAACCTTTGCGTGGTCTCACCCGTCGAGAGAGAGCGGTCGGCACTTGAACAGCTGCGTTCGTCTCCCGCGCCCGTCTGGGCGATCGCCCGACAGGCCGGGTGTTCCCCATAGCAGGGGTCATGTCGTCGGCCTGACTCCGCTCCGATCCACGTCGGCGATGCAGGAATCAGCTAACGTTTTACGGCCTGACTGGGCCTGCCCCGTCCTTTCCGCAGTTGGAAAAGCCTGTTCATCTCCCCGCTCCGGGGCCAAGGTGCGGTCCGATCGTAACGGCGCCCGCGTTTGTTCCATCTCCCGTCTGTCACTTCCCGCGTAAGGCGTCACCCAGCCCCACCTATCGCAGGTCAACTGTCCAAACCGAGGACTCGTCATGAATTTTTCCTCTCACATCGGATCGTTCGCTTTACGCTGCCTCGTCATGGCGAGCCTCGCGGCGCGCCCCGCCTCCGCTGAGGCTGCGGCCAGCGGCGCGATCGAGGGTCGCGTGCAGAATAGCCGTAACGGCGAGTATCTCGAAAAAGCGCGGCTCGCGATCGAGGGCACCCCGCTCGAGACGTTCAGCGACTCGGGCGGGCAATATCGTTTCGCCAACCTCCCGCCGGGCACGGCCAGGGTGCGCGTGTTTTTCACGGGCCTCGACGCGCAGACGATCACCGTACTCGTCACGGCGGGTGCAACCGTGCAGCGCGACTTCAGTCTCGTCGCGCCCCAAAGCTCACCGGTGCCGGACAAGGACGGCGGAGCGGTGAAGCTCTCCGCGTTCGTCGTTGGCGCCTCGAAAGAGATGGACGGCGCCGCCATCGCGATCAACGAGCAGCGATTTGCGCGCAATATCGTGAACGTCGTCTCGGCCGACGAATTTGGGACGATGGCCGAGGGCAATGTCGGCGAATTCCTGAAATTTCTTCCGGGCATGAGTATCGACTACGTCGGGGGTGACGCATTCTCGATCTCGATGGGGGGCGTGCCGGCAAACTATGTGCCACTGACGATCGACGGCTTCAATGTCGCCAGTGCCGCCTCTTCCAACCCCTCGCGCATGGTCGACCTTTCGCAGGTTTCCATCAACAACCTTGCCCGCATCGAGGTCTATCATTCG
>JBDSSU010000112.1:0-3389 GCA_039928635.1 Opitutaceae bacterium
AAGGGGCGGCCCAGATGCTCGAGCTCACGAATGCGATGACGGCATTGCGCACGTCGAGCGACGACGTCACCCGCATCATCAAGACGATCGATGAAATTGCGTTTCAGACCAACATTCTCGCGCTGAACGCGGCGGTGGAAGCCGCCCGCGCCGGAGAGGCGGGCGCCGGCTTCGCGGTCGTCGCCGAGGAAGTGCGGACGCTCGCACAGCGGAGTGCCCAGGCTGCACGCGAGACCACCGAAAAAATCACGTCGGCCAATGTCCGCACCAACGCCGGAGCAGACGTATCCCGCAAGGTGGCGCAATCGTTGAACACCATTCTTTCCGGAGCGCGGGAAGTGGAAGGGCTGGTGGACGCGATCGCGATGGCGTCGCGCGAGCAGAATGCCGGTGTTCGTCAGATTGCGGAGGCGATCCGCCAGATCGACACGGTGACGCAGACCAACGCGACCGCGGCGGAAGAATCTGCGAACTCCGCCCGTACGCTGGAACGACGGGCGAATGCGGTCCACCACGCGGTGCACGACCTCCGGAAAATTGTTTTTGGCATCAGGCGCGATCGGCACAACCCAGCCCAAGATCACCTTCGGGAAAAGACGGGCGGAGCCACTCTCATGATACCGGTCATCCGGAACCGCCCGGTGGCGGGCATGGCGACACGACGAGTGGGATAACGCAGCGGTGGACCGCGGGTGCAGGATCCGCTTGGCCGCGGTCAGGCCTTGGGAAACTTCACCCAGCGCGCCCCGAGGTTCGACGACTTCACGGCGGTTTCGATGAATGCCATGCCTTCGATCCCGTCATCGATCGTGGGGAAATCCAAATCCTTCGGGAGTTTTTTCCCGGCGATTTCCGCTTCGATCGCGCGGAAAATTTCACGGTAAACATTCCCGAATGCCTCGAGATAACCCTCCGGGTGCCCGGCCGGAATGCGCGTGAACTTACCGGCAACGGGAGCGACGTAGCCGTTACCGCGTCGCCAGATCTGGCGGGGCTGGTCGGGGAATTTCACCACCAGCTCATTGGGATGCTCCTGGTGCCACTCGAGCGCCGCCTTCGTTCCGTAGACCCGGATATTCAGATTGTTCTCATCGCCGACGCTGATCTGCGAGGAATGGATGATGCCCTTCGCGCCGCCTTGGAAACGCACGAGGATGTTGCCGTCGTCATCCAGTTTCCGGCCTCTCACGAAAGTCGAGAGATCGGCGCAGAGCGATTCGATGTGCAGGCCGGTGACGTAGTGCGTGAGATTTTCCGCGTGCGTCCCGATATCACCGATGCATCCCGCGGCGCCGCTGCGCTTCGGATCGGTGCGCCAGCCCGCCTGCTTCTGGCCGGTTTTTTCCAGGAAGGTGCTGAGCCAGCCCTGCGGATATTCGGCAACGACCTTGCGAATCTCACCGAGAAAACCGGAGCGCACGAGTTCCCGCGCCTGCTTCACCATGACGTTGCCGGTGTAGTTATGCGTCAGCGCGAATACCTTCCCGGATTTCGCGATGACTTTCTTCAGCGCTTTGGCCTCGGCGAGGTTGAACGTGACCGGCTTGTCACAGACGACGTTGAAACCGCTTTCGAGAAACAGCTTCGCCGGGGGAAAGTGCTGGTGGTTCGGCGTGACGATGACGATGAAGTCCAGTCGATCGTCCGCGGGTCGCGTCGCTTCAACCTGGGCCATTTCCTGGTAACTTCCGTAGACGCGGGTGGGATCCAGAAAGAAGTCGGCGCCGGAAAGTTTTGAGCGCTCCGCGTCCGAGGAGAACGCGCCTGCGACGAGCTCGGCCTGGCCATCCATCTGTGCGGCGATGCGGTGGACGGCGCCGATAAATGCGCCGCGGCCACCGCCGATCATTCCAAAACGAAGTTTACGATTCATGAGAGCGATTTGATTCAGCAGCCGGCGTCGGGACTGGTCCGCGCGCCGGGCAGCGAGTGGGGGTGAAGAGTTCCGGTCAGGCTTTCTGCTCGGGAGCTTTGGCGAGGAAGAGAAGAATCAGCGTGGCCAGCGGACCGACGAAGGCGCTGATCACAAACCAAACGAGGGCACTGCGGTTTTTACCTTGCGCGAGCGCGGCATTGATCAGGGCAAGAGTACCCCAACCGATCGCAAAATCTCGTTGAGGATTCATCGCGCGCGGGCGGCGGGATTCGCCGGTTATTTCGCCTTCTTGTCGAACTGCGCGTCGAAGACGATGGCGCTCGAGGGAAAGTCGATCTTGCGGACGAAGGCCGCGGCTTCGGTCGCGCCGTGCACGCGATCCATGCGGCTGTCTTCCCACTCGACGCTGAGCGGCCCGCGATAGCCGACGTCGTTGAGGGCAACGATGATGTCCTCGAATTTGATGTCGCCGTGGCCGAGCGAGCGGAAATCCCAGAAGCGGCGCGCTTCGCCGAAGTTCACGTGTCCGCCGAACACGCCGACCGTGCCGTCGCCGTGACCCCACCAGACATCCTTCATGTGCGCGTGGAAAATGCGGCTGCCGAACGCGCGGATGAACTTCACGTAGTCGACCCCTTGGTAACCGAGGTGCGAGGGATCGTAGTTGAAGCCGAAACGCTTGTGACCCTTGACCGCGGCGATCGCCCGTTCCGCCGAGGCGATATCGAACGCAATTTCAGTCGGGTGGACTTCGAGCGCGAAGTTGACGTTGAGTTTGTCGAAGGCCTCGAGGATGGGCCCGAAGCGTTTTGCGAAATCCGCGAAGCCGGCGTCCCAGTACGCCTGCGACGTCGGGGGGAACGCGTAAATCGAGTGCCAGATGCTGGAGCCGGTGAACCCGTTGACGACGGCGGGGGAATCGGTGCCGCTCTTATCTGGTTTCGCGTTGAAGAACGCGCGCGCCGCTTTCGCGGCCGTGATCATTTTTTTGGCCGCGCGTTTGCGCACGGCTTCCGGATCGCCATCGCCCCAGACGTCCGCCGGGAGGATCGACTTGTGGCGTTCATCGATCCGGTCGCAGATGGCCTGGCCGACCAGGTGACTCGAGATCGCGTGGCACGACAGGCCGTGATCACGGAGGAGCTGCCATTTGTCCGTGAGATATTTTTTCGATCCCACCGCTTGATCGACGTCGAAGTGATCGCCCCAGCAGGCGAGTTCGACGCCATCGTAGCCCATCGACTTGACGAGCGGGGCCAGTTTCTCGAGCGGAAGGTCGGCCCACTGGCCGGTGAAAAGAGTGACGGGTCTTGGCATAAGGGGAGGGGATTGGGACGAGGGTAAGGTGTTTCACCCGGGGCGCGAAACGCGGCAAGGGTAAATCGCGATGCCGCGGGCGCGTGAGCGGATTAGTTATACAGCCAGTATTTCTTCGTTTGCTGCTGGTAGACTTTGGCTTTTTCGCGCCAGTCCTTGAGGAAGCCCTCGACGTCCACTTTCGCGCCGTCGCGCT
>JBDSSU010000113.1:0-3073 GCA_039928635.1 Opitutaceae bacterium
TCCTGCTTCGCTTCGTCGCAGCCGGCGACGTCGGCCAGGTTTACCACGCTTTTGGTGGGCTTGAGCTTCGCTTGAAAAGATCCGACCGAACTACCCCGCATCAGCGTGATGCCTAACAACACTGCGAACCCCAGTCCCGTAAACGTGGTGACTGAATCGGCCGCGGGCAGCAAAAGGGCGCGAATGCTCGACCCGTTGGGTTGGTTCTCATTCGCCCGAAGAAAACCCTCGACCGTCTCCTGCTGGCCGAGGATCGACTCCCGGTAATTTCGTTCGGAGAGAAGTGACTGTTCGGCTCCCGAAAGTCTTCCCCGGGCGAGAATCGAGAGAACGCGTCCTTCACCCGGGCTCCACTGCCCGCTCAGTGCCACCAAATCCGGATTATGCGCATACCGAATCACGCGAACCCCGGAGACTTCGCCGGCATCGGCTTTCGCCAGAAAACGTTTGGGGTTCGTCTCGGGATATTTCAGGGGCTGGGAGGCGGCATCGTCCGAAAATCGGAGAGCGACGCTCGCCGCCAGGGAAACCACAAAACCAGAGGCAAGGATGATGAGAGGTGTTTTCACGATAACAGCGCACGGCCGAAGGCGTCCGGCATTTTCTCTCAAGGTATCGACGTCGGTTGTCGCCGTTTTAGCGGATTCGAAACCAAGAAATTTGGCTTCGGTCATTCGACGGGCGCAGCGGCCCGGCCGCCGGGATTTTCTGCAAGCGCTTTCCGCGCTCCGCGTTCCAACGCTTAAACAAGCACGTTGCGCTTCCAGAAATCCCGGAATCGCGTCCTTGCCTCACGCCCAACGCACACGCAATTTGACGGGTTTATGACCGTTGAGAACCCAGGTTCCTCCGACGCACCGGCACCCGCGCCGAGCGATTTTATCCGCGACATCGTCGCGCAGCACGTGGCCGAAAAACGTTACGCGAAGATTGTGACGCGTTTCCCTCCGGAACCCAACGGCTACCTTCACATTGGCCACGCCAAGGCGATCTGCCTGAACTTCGGGATCGCCCGGGAAAACAACGGCCAGTGCCACCTTCGCATGGACGACACGAATCCGGCGAAGGAGGAAGTGGAGTACGTCGACGCGATCATCGCGGATGTGAACTGGCTCATCGCGGGTTGGGCTGATCATGCCCTCGGCTTTAAAGCCAAAGGGGCTAAACCGGTGCTCGAGGTCCGCGATGGAAAACCCGATTTCCAAATCGGCGCCGTGACGTCGCTGCCCGGCGCGGAACCGTTCTTCGCGTCCGACTATTTTGCGCCGCTTTACGATTACGCGCTGACGTTGATCAAGAAGGGCAAAGCGTACGTCTGCGATCTCTCGCCGAAGGATACCGACGAATATCGCGGCTCTCCGGATCGCCCCGGTAAAGACAGTCCTTTTCGCGACCGCAGCATCGCCGATAATCTCGACCTCTTCACCCGGATGAAAGCCGGCGAGTTTCCCGACGCGGCTCGCAGCCTGCGCGCGAAGATCGACATGGCGTCGCCGAATATCTGGCTGCGCGATCCCCTGCTCTACCGCATTCGCCACGTCGCGCATCACCACACGGGCAACGCCTGGTGCATTTATCCGCTCTACGACTTTGCGCATTGCCTGAGCGATTATTTGGAAGGTGTCACCCACAGCATCTGCACCCTCGAGTTCGTCGACCATCGTGCGCTCTACGACTGGATTCTCGAATCGCTCGAGCTGCCGCGCACGCTTCCGCATCAGTACGAATTCGCGAAGCTCATCCCGGGCTACACCATCGTGAGCAAGCGAAAGCTTCTCGTGCTGGTGAATGAGAAGATTGTTTCCGGTTGGGATGACCCGCGCATGCCCACCCTTTCCGGACTGCGCCGCCGCGGCATTCCCGCCAGCGCGCTGCGCCGCTTCGTGATCGGCACCGGGGTGACCAAGCACGACAGCCTCACCGACGCCGCCGCCTTTGAGCACGCCATCCGCGAGGAGTTGAATACGTCGTCGCTCCGACGCCTTGCCGTCCTCCGGCCCATCAAGGTCGTCCTTACCAACCTCGCTCCCGACCAGGTGATCGAGTGCGAAGCGACGAACAATCCGCAGGACGAAATTCCCACCACCCGCAAAATTGCCCTCACCCGGGAGGTGTTCATTGAGAGCGACGATTTTGCCGAGATTCCGCCGCCAAAATATTTCCGCCTCAAACCGGGCGGCGAGGTGCGCCTGAAATACGCCTGCATCATCAAGCTCGACGAAATCGTGAAAGACGCCGCGGGTAAACTGGTCGAGCTGCGCTGCACCGCCGAGCTCGACACCCGCGCTGGTTTCCCGAATTCCACCAAAAAAGTTAAAGGCACCATCCATTGGGTCAGCGCCGCCCAAGGCATTCCGACGGAAGTCCGGCTCTACGATCGACTCTTCAATGTCGCCGAACCCGACGCCGACGGAGATTTCAAGAGTCACGTGAATCCGCAGTCGTTGGAAGTTGTCACCGCTGTGCTTGAGCCGTCACTGGCGGGGGCGCGCGTGGACGATCGTTATCAATTCGAACGCCTAGGATACTTTGCGCTCGATCCAAAGGACACCTCCCCGGCCAAACCGGTTTTCAACCGCTCCCTCACGCTCAAGGACACCTGGGCCAAGTAGCCCGGACTCGCGCGAGCAGCGACCGTTATCCGCGCATGGACGAAATCATTCCCCCGCTCAACGCCGCCGAAGTGCGCGTGCTTGGTTCCCTGATTGAGAAAGCCGTCACCACGCCGGAGTATTATCCGCTTTCTCTCGGCGCACTCACGAACGCGTGCAACCAGCTCTCGAATCGGGATCCGGTTGTCTCCTTCGAGGAGTCGGATGTCTCTCGCGCAATCGAGGGTCTGCGGGAAAAACGCCTCGCCTCGCAATTTCACGGCGCCGACAGCCGGGTCCCGAAATACAAACACGCGTTTACCGACATTCTGCTGCTCACTCCTGCTGAGCTTGCGATCCTCTGCGTGTTAATGCTGCGCGGCCCGCAGACCCTCGGCGAACTCCGCACGCGCACGGAACGTATCTTCAAATTCGCCGCCCTCACTGACGTCGAGGAGACTTTGACCGCGCTCTCAATCCGC
>JBDSSU010000114.1:0-17190 GCA_039928635.1 Opitutaceae bacterium
AGCCCCGACATCCAGCACGTGGGCACCGCGAAAATCCAAGGCGAAGCGTTCGATCGCCCCCGCCAGTTTCTCCCCGCCGCGGCTGACGAAGCGCGGCGGTTGTTCAACGGAGAGCACCACATCCGCCGCAAATTCCTTCCCGGGTTTGTCGAGGCGCTCTGTGCCGCGCAGCACCCGGCCGCTCATGATCAGCGCTTTCGCCTGCGCCCGGGTCGGCGCGAGTCCCCGGGCCACGAGCAGCTCATCGAGGCGAATCTTCGGGGAGGTCACGGCGCGGAAAGTTTTTGAAGCGCGGGCGACCAGCACGTGGTCCGGCCGCCCACGACCGCATGCGCCAGCGGTTGACCAGTCACCGGACAACGCCCGCCCTTTTTCCAGCGATGTTGGAAAAGCCAGTTTTTTGGAATGTTGACATTGAGGTCGGGCGGAAGCCGCTTGCCGCGGCCGGCAATCGCATCGAGCGCGAGGCGGCACACGCGACGGCATTCCCGCCACAGGGCTTGCACCTCGGCCGGTTTCAACGAGCCGGCAAGCCGCGTGGGGTGAAGCGCTGCCCGCCAAAGAATTTCATCGGCCATCCAATTGCCCACTCCGGGAAACTGGGCCTGCATCAAAAGCACGGCTTTGATCGGAGCGCGGGCTCGACGTCGCAGAAATTTGGTCACGGCGGAAACGGTGAACTCCTTCGAAAGGATCGCGGGTGCGATGCCGGTCCACCACGCCGGGGCTTTTTTGCCGCGGTGGAATTGCACGCGCCCAAACATCCGCGGATCGGAGAACACCAGCGTTTTTCCCCGCGCGCCGAGCACCAGATGATCATGTCTGCGCGGGAGGTAGCCCGGCGCCTCGACGAGCAGTTCACCGCTCATTCCCAAGTGGAGCCCGAGCCACCCGTCCCGGTTGAAACGAAAAAGCATCTGCTTTGCCGCCGTGGCGGAGGAAACAAATTTCGCGCCTTCAAGCGTTTCCCGTAAGGCCGCGACGTCAGTCCCACGGAAAATCCGCGCATTTTCGTGCGCTTTCACCGCGATGATTTTCTCTCCTGTGGCGGCGAGCGCCCAGCGCTTGCGGTAGAATTCGACTTCGGCGAGTTCCGGCATGGGAAGCGGCTATGTGAGGGTGGCCGCGAATTCGCCGAAGTTCCGGAAGACCGGCACCTGTCCCGCCAAGACCTCCGGTAGCGGTGCGGGATCCACTTTGCCCGTGCGAACGGCGGCGACGTTGATGTGCGCACCGAGGCCCGCGCCGATATCCGCCGCGGAATCGCCGACCATCCAGGATTGCTGAGGGTCCAGCTGGTGCTGCGCAATTTTCTCGAGGATGAAACGGGGCGAGGGCTTGCGGTAAAGCGACGGCTGTCCCGGCATCTCTGGCGCAATGCAGACGTCATCGAAAACCGGTGACGCCATTCCGAGCAGTTCCTCAACGCGGGCGTTGACCCGCAACGTGTCCTCGAGCGTATGCAAACCGCGCGCGATTCCGGACTGGTTGGTGAAAAGGAAAAGTTTGTACCCGAGGGCGCGGGCCCGCCGCAGCCCTTCCGCGGTGCCTGGGATTAATTCCACCCCCGCCGTGTCCGCGAGATAGACCTTGTCGATGATGAGAGTGCCGTCGCGGTCCAGGAACAGGGCCTTGCTCATGGCGTCTGCGCGACGTAAGCGACCAGTTCTTTCGGCGTTACGGTCGCGGTGCCGAGTTTTCCGACCACGACTCCCGCGGCGGCGTTGGCGAAATGCGCGGCCTGTTCGAGATTCGCGCCGGCCGCCAGTGCGAGGACCAGTCCTGCGAGGGCGGTGTCGCCCGCGCCCGACACATCATACACTTCGCGCGCGGCGGTCGGGATGGTCTTGAGGATTTTACCTTCCGAGCTGAGCAGCATTCCCTCTTCGCCAAGTGTGATGACCACGTGTTTGGTGCCGTAGAGTTCGTGCAACCGCGCGCAGACTTCGCTGGCCGGAAACTTTGCATGCGGCGCCGGCTCAATGCCCGCGAGCTGGAGCGATTCGCGTTTATTCGGCGTGATGAGGTCCAGCCCGTGAAAGGCGAGTTGACGCTTCGGTTTCGGATCGAGCGCCACGAACTTCCCTTTTGCGCGAGCCAGCGTGGTGATTCGCGCAACGACGGCGTCGCTCAGAATTCCTTTGGCGTAGTCGGAAAAAATGACGGCATCACAGCGCGCGATTTCGGGCGTTAATAGTTTTTCAGCCCGGTCGGCGCTCAAAGCGTAAGCAGCGGGTGCAGCTTCGCGATCCAGCCGGCAGAGTTGCTGGTGTTGGACGAGCACGCGCGTCTTCACGATGGTCGCTCCCGTGCCGGAGGTGGCGAGAGTCGCGATTTTTTTCGCGTGCAGGATTTCGGAGAGCTTTGTTCCGGCTTCATCCTTGCCGATCAGTCCGGCCACCGTGCAGTGCGCCCCCAGTGACGCGATGTTCAAGGCCACATTCGCCGCACCTCCGGCCGTCCACGAATCACGTGCGATGTCCACGACGGGCACGGGGGCTTCCGGAGAAATGCGCGTCGCGTCGCCCCAGATGTAGTGGTCGAGCATCACGTCGCCCAAGACGAGGATGCGCAGGCCGGTGATTTTTTTGAGCAGGGCGGGGAGACCTTTCATCAGTTTAGCGGATTTCCCACTCGTAGTGGAATTTTGAGAGCATCTTGGACGCGCGGTCGGTCACCTGCACCACGTCCTCGATCCGGCAGCCACCAAGGCCCGGGTAATAGAGACCGGGCTCGACCGTCACGACCGAGTTTTTCTTTAGGACGTAATCCACCGCACCGCTGATGCGCGGCGGTTCGTGGATATCGAGACCCAGTCCGTGTCCCGTCCCGTGAAAGAACCCGACCGAGCCTTTGGCGGTGCGTTTGGTTTCAAAGCCGCGCTGGGTGAAGACCGCGGTCACTTTGCCATGGACGTCGCGGCCGTTGACGCCGGCGCGGATGGTTTTCAGCGCCGCTTGCTGGGCAGCACGAACGGCATCGACGAGTGCCCGCTGGGCGTCGCTGGCCCGACCCCGGAGAAAGGTGCGGGTCATGTCGCCGTAATACCCCGTCGCGCTCACCCGTGGAAAAACATCGACGATGATGAGCTGATTGGCGCGGAGCGGACCGGAGCCGCGATCGTGGGGATCGCAGGCTTGGTCGCCGCCGGCGGCGATGGTATTCGCGGAGACGGCTCCCGCCTCGAGGCAGGCAATCTCGATCGCGACCTTGAGGCGTTCGCTCGTCAGGGCACGACCCTCGTGGAAAAGTTTTCCGGCTTTGATCTTTGCCGCGCGAAGCACGCGCTCGGCGGCGCCGATGCCGGCGGCACTGCAGCGATTGCCTTCGCGAATCGCCGCCGCTTCAGCCGGTTTTTTCAATTCGCGTTGCGGGAAGATCGCACCGTCCGTCACTTCCAGGTCGAGACCAAGCTCGAAGAGTTTTTCGTAGACACCGGTCGGAAAATCTTCCGGCACGGTGAAGCGCGTGACGTGCAGTTCTTTCGCGGCGAGATAGATCACTTCCGCCGCGCTGGGTTTTCGCTGCGGCCACGTTTCGCGCGCTTTGCTGAGGTAAGCCTCGAGCGGAAGGACGACATCAAAGTCGGAGTTCCGTTTGACCCGGCCAAACTCCAACGCACTCACGATCGCGTATTTCTTTCCGCCAGCACCGAACGCCACGAACGCATCCGGCACTTCCACGCGTCCAAAATAAAGCACGTCGGCGCTGCGATCGGTGCTGGCGTAGAGGAGGGGAGACGGGACTTTTTTCTGGGCCACGAAGGAGAGAGGAGTTGAGTTGCGAAAGGAGCGGCATTACCCACGCCCCGGTGAAAAACGCAAATCTGGTTTCGCGACTCGGCTGGTCAATGGTGACTGCGCTCGCATTGGCCTTTGCCGGTTGTGGCCGGAATGCAGGCGGCCAGCAGGTCAATGTGCCGGCGTCGCCAGTGGTCGCGGAAGCGGGCGGCTCCACCGCGCCGGTCAACTATTCCTACGAAGTGATCAACTCGTGGCCTCACGATCGCACGGCGTTTACCCAAGGGCTGGTTTTCCGCGGCGACGGTTTTCTGGAAAGCACCGGGCTGCAGGGGCGGTCGAGCTTGCGGGAACTCGATTTGAAAACGGGACGGGTGTTGAAACAGGTCGCGCTGCCCAGCGAGTTTTTTGCCGAGGGGCTGGCGGTCATCAATGGACACGCCTACCAACTCACCTGGCAAAATCGCCGCGCCTTCGTTTACGACGTGGATACTTTTCGCCGCGAACGTGAGCTCAGCTACGAGGGCGAAGGTTGGGGTCTGGCCACCGATGGCCGGGTGCTGATTCTCAGCGATGGCAGTAATCGCATCCGTTTTCTCGATCCGGAAACGTTCGCGGTCCAACGCACGATCGAGGTTACCGCCGAGGGCAAACCAGTCGATCGTCTCAACGAACTCGAGTGGATCAAGGGCGAGATCTTTGCGAATGTCTGGCAGACGGATCGCGTGGTGCGGATCGATCCTGCGACCGGAAAAGTTCGGGGCGTGATCGATTTCAGCGGGCTGCTTCCCCCCGCTGACCGGGCTGGAACCGATGTGCTAAACGGCATCGCTTACGATGCGGCGACCGACCGCCTTTTCGTTACCGGAAAGAAGTGGCCGAAAATTTTCGAGGTGAGACTGAAGCTGCGGCCCTGACTTGGTCTCGGCCGCACTCTTCGGAGAAGGCGTTAAGCGCAAAGACGCGAAGAATCCACGGTGACCCTCGCACCGCGCTTGGGACACGCAGCTCCTGCTGGATCCTTCGCTTCGCTGCCAATGAACTCAGAAGTGGTCTCGCGAAGGAAGAAAAGGAAACGAAGTAATATAGTGCCTTTGTCTCCTTCACATCCTTCGCGAAACGAAATCCGAGGATTGGGTGGTTCATCGCCGCTCCACGGAAGTTTCTAATTCCTTCCCGTCTCAGGATGACAATCGGGTGGGTGAGGAGTCGTTCATCGAACGAATCACCCAACGCCTCGCGTTGATCTCACTATCAAAGATGCGTCTTTGCGCTTTGGATCGATCCTCAGTCTGCCGGCGGTCAAATCACTCTTTCGGAATTTCGTTATCGGTCTTCAACACGAGCACGGGCGTTTTGGTTTTCACCCACAGATCGGCTTCCTTGAAGAACTTCGCCGGGACGTTCTCGATCGCTTCCCCGACGGTTTTCACCGGGAGAAGGCGGCCTTTTTTCGTCGTGTTGAAATCGTAGGAGCTCCGGAAAAGCCGGTCCTCCGTCGTGGCCGGGCTTTCGCTTTCCGGGATCTGCAGGACCCAGCCAACAAAATCCGTTTTCGGCATCCGGCCTTCCGGATCGCTCACGAGGATCACGAACTGTTTCTTCACCGCCGGGGGCTTGTCGTCGTCACCCGTGTCAGGCTCAACGGCCAGGTTCATCTCCTCGATCACCCGGCGCAACAGAGCGGGATCAATCTGGTTTTTCTTAAGAATCTCGGCGACCTTGCTGACATCGATTTTGGCCATGGTAAATTTTGCGGAAGCACGAAAGGACACGAAGCGTTGGCAAAGTAAAGGAATCGCGCCGTGAACGACGAGTGGTTCGATGTCGTGAACGAACGCGACGAGGTCGTCGCGCGTGCGCTGCGAGGTGAGGTCCACGCACGAGGCTGGTGGCACCGCGCCATTCACGTGCTGGTGTCTGACGGCGCTGGGCGCGTCTTTCTCCAAAAACGTTCGATGACAAAAGATCTTTCACCGGGGCTGTGGGATTCTTCCTGCTCGGGGCACGTGGATTCCGGCGAGGACTACGACACCGCGGCCACGCGGGAGCTGGGCGAAGAGCTGGGTCTCCCAGGGGAGATTGCGCTGCGGCGCGAACGATGGTTCCGCATCGAGCCGTGCATCGCCACGGGTTGGGAGTTCGTCTGGGTCTACCGCCTGCAACACGGCGGACCCTTTGTGCTGCATCCGGAGGAAATCGAGCGCGGGGATTGGTTCGCGGTCGACGAGGTGACGCGGCAAATCGCGGAACGGCCCGCCGAGTACTGCCCTTCGTTCAAATTGATCTGGGGGCTCACGGGTTCGAAAATGTAGGGCGGGTTCTCCGAAACCCGCCGTTCAGAACGTGCGCACGGTCCCAATCCTGGCGGGGTCGGGAGACCCCGCCCTACATTCCGCCGTCTAGAGCTCCGGTGATTCGCGTCGTCCGCGGCCAACGTGTCCGCCCGGGCCTTGGTTGGCGCTGAGCCGTTTGATTTCTTCGAACTGCTTCGTGGAAATCAGCCGGCGGGGAACCCGTTTCTCCGCTTCGTAGACCAGGCGGGCGCGATCGTCGTCATTCGGCTCGTAGGGCTGCCAAGGCGTGTGATGCCCCTGGTGTTTGGTCCAGGCGATGTTCGCGCCGTGGACCGCGGCGTTCACTTGGAACTTGCGGCCTTCCTCGTCTTTATTCCACCAACCGAACTCGATGCTCATGCGAGGGGTGTCGGTGAAAGCTCAAGCTTCCGCGAGGGAAAACTCTGCGAGCAGGTGGCCGGGGTGAAACTCTCCGCGTCGTGTCGCCACCCGGCGAACGATCAGGCGTTCCCGTGTCAGATCCACCTGGTAGCCGCCCAGAGGTCGCGAGAATGACCCCGTGTTAATGATCGTCACCCCGCCTGGCCGGCGCCAGATGCCGGGGCGATGGGTGTGGCCCACCAGGATGAATTTCGCCGCGGGCCGGTGTTGTCGCATCAGCGTCGCGGCGAGACCCGGAAGATCGTGCCACGCTTGGAGAATTCGAAACAGGCGGGTCGGCGGCCAGATCGTGTCCTGCGCAAAGCCAATCGCGTACTTGATCGGGTCGCGTTGCGACTGATGCCGCTGCGGAATCGACAACGCGACGCGCCGAAATACCGCAAACCGGGTTTCCAAGTTGGACGGTGCGGTCGCCGGCAGTTTCGAAAATTCGTCCGCGAGCCGCTTTCGCATGAGGGCCGCGTCCTGGCTCCAAGGGACGATGTCGGGGTAAAGAATATCGCCGTGAGTCACGAACACCTGACCGCCCGCCAGATCCAGCAGGTGGTTGGCGGTGAAATCGGCGTCGTGGTTCCCGGTGATGAATGTGGTCTGCGCGACATGCTGCGGAAAGAAACGGAGGACTTCATCGCGCATCGCCTCCGTCCGCTCGGGGGATGGTCCGATCCTGGTATCGAGGGTGTCACCGTTGAGCACCAGCGCAGCGGGACCTTCAAGCAGCGGGCGCAATTGCGAGAGGGCGCGAACCGTGCTGGAGCGGTCGCCATAGTGAACGTCGGATAATATGCGGATGTAATTCTCCACCGGCTCGGGAAGGAAATTCGCTTCAGGAAAGTGCGCGGGTGGGAATGGGGAAGTAAAAGGCCGCGGCGAGAGCCGCGGCCGGGGAGAGCGAAAAAAGAAACGCCGAGGGCCTAGCGATTACCTGGGGTCATTCCTTTCATCATCCCCTTCATCATGTCTCCCATGGCGGGCATTTCGAATTTCTGGTAGTCGGCCGGCGGGACGAAGAGGGAAGCCGGGAGGGACTGCTTCTCGACCGACACGGCTTCCATCCGAACGCTCTCCTTGCCGTCTTTCCCGAAAACCACCGTGCGCAAGGGGAAGAAATTTTTCCCGATCAAGGCTTTTTCCCAGGCGTACGACGCGGCGCTTTTCCCGCGCGCATTCCCCATCGCTCCACCACCGCCGGCGGCACCGAGGCCGAGATAGGTCCCCAGCTGCTCGGTGGCCCAGATCTCGCTCGAGCCGTCTTTGTTTTTCACGAGGTATTTCGTGCAGTTATAACCGAGAATTTTTTCCGTCTCGCTCGTCTTTTCAAACGTGAAGTCTTCGGCCTTTCCATTGGCAGCTTCGTCCGGCTTCGGCATCGGTTGCACCATGTACATTTTCTGGTCCGGCAAGAGGATCACGATCTGCTGCTTGGCCTGATCCATGATCATCGAGGTGGTTGCGCCCTTGCCCATCGCCATATCGGTGCGGGCAAAGCCGTCCTTGACGCTCTGCGTCATCGGAATCGGGTCCTTGCTGCCTGCCATGGTCATTTTCGTCGTGATTTTGCCTTCGAAGTTGGCGGCGGAAAGCGCGGCGGGGAAAAGCAGCGCGCCGGCGAGGAGAGAGGTGAGGAATTTTTTCATGACACGCGCGGTTATAGATCGGGAGGAACGCGCCGCAATCTTTGGTTTCGAGTCTTGCATGTCCTTCGAGCGCCGCGTGACTTTGACGCATGGCTCTCCTTGGAACTCTCCCCACTGTTCGAGCGCAAGTGGTGCGTCCTGAACACTTCGCCGCCGGCTTCGCTTACGTCGAGGAGGCTGCGCGTGCCGGCACGGCGGCGCACCGGCTGCTGTTCGCGCTTAACGCCGGACAAACGGAGCGGGTCGATCTAGCCGGAGGCGCCTTCGCGCTCGTGCAAACGTACCTGACGAAACCGCGCTCTGAGGGAAAGTGGGAAACGCATCGTGCCTACATCGACATTCAGGCCGTCCTGGCCGGTGAGGAATTCATGGAGGTGACCGATCGCGGGCGGTTAACGCTGGCCGAAGATCTCACGCCCGGACGCGATGTTATCTTTTATCAGCCCTTTGAGCGTGGAAATGTGCTGCGGCTGGAAGTGGGGGACGTCGCGCTTTATTTTCCGAATGACGCACACATGGGCAGCCTCGCCATCGCCGGACCGACGCTCGTGCGCAAAATCGTGGTGAAGGTGCCCGTGTTGGCGGCGTGAATTACCGGCACCATTTTCACGCCGGCAATTTCGCTGACGTGGTGAAGCATGCGCTGCTGGTGCGATTGATTCGGGCGCTGCAGAAAAAGGAGAAAGGCTTTCTGTATCTCGATAGTCACGCCGGTCGAGGCAGCTACGATCTGGTTGCCGCCTCCCAGGGGGACTCGCTCACGCGCAAGCCCGAATGGCCCGACGGCATTGGCCGCCTGTGGGACGTCAAGGAATGCCCGGCGGAACTCAGCGATTACCTCACGCTCGTGCGCGATTTCGACCGTACCCAGGGGAACTCCGAGGCCACTCCGCGTTATTATCCGGGCTCGCCTTGGGTTGCGCGCCTGCTCGCGCGTTCCCAGGACCGACTCGCGCTTTGCGAAAAGCAGCACGACGAATGCGAGGCATTGCGCAACGCCTTCCAATTTTCCCCGGGCACCACGGTGCGGGAGATGGATGGCTATGTTGCGCTCCGTGCCATGCTGCCGCCGCCAGAGCGCCGGGCGCTGGTCTTGATCGATCCGCCCTTTGAGGCGCAGGCCGAATTTGCGCAGATCGGCTCCGCGCTCGGCGAAGGGCTGGGACGTTTTCCGAGTGGGATCTTTGCCGTCTGGTACCCGCTGACGGAGCGAGCGCGGGTCGACGCTTTTTTCGCGGAAGTCTTCGCCCTGAAACCGCCGCCCACGCTTTGCGCTGAGCTGACGATCGCCGGAGATCAGTCGCTGGTTAAGATGAAGGGCTGCGGTCTCGTGGTGGTAAATCCGCCGTGGGGTTTTGAGATCGCGGTGCAGACGATCCTTGCCTTTCTTGCGAGCGCCCTGGCCCAGGCACCGGGAGCGGCCGCGAAAGTCAGCTGGCTCGTACCGGAAAAATGACGGGCGCCGAACTCCCGGAGTAGCATGGGCGTCCCGCCCATGTTCCGATCTCCGATCCCCCGGGCAGGATGCCGGCGCGCCACGAATCCCCCGGAGTCGCCGAGGCACGGTACGGCTCGATGAGAACTCCCCTCGCTTTGACAAGCGACGCGGCGCGAAAAGAGTGTGGCAATGGAAGCCGCCCAGGACAGCGACCAATGGACGCATGAGGAAGTCGTGAACAGCGCCCGGCAGGCGCTCGTCAGCGACCTCGGGATCGAAGGCTCGGAACTCGCGGCGGCGTTTCTCGGAACCGTCATCGGGCCTCGGGTGCGCGCGGGCGGCGTCCGGACCAGTCTGGCACGTTTTGCAGTCGAGAGCGTTGCCGCGGTGGCTCCCGGTTTGCGCTTCGGCGGATATAACGAAATTAGCGATGAGATTACGATTCATCTGCCGGCGGGTATTGCGGTGCGCGAAAATCTCGTGTTGCCCGTGCTGTCACCGGTGTTGCTGAAACTCGCCCCCTTCGTCGTGCGTCTGGTTGATCGTGGCCGCGATCCTGTCGCGGCCGAAATGCTCGCGCGGAAGAGCCCTGGCGCCACGGAAGCGGCGCGCCGGCTTCGGGAAAAACCGCCGGCCTTCGACGGCTGGGAATTGCTCACCCAAACCGACATCGCGCGGGCGTTTGAGCAGAGCCCGCCGCTGCTCGCCGAACGCAAGGAACTCTACCAACGCATCCGGCTCGCCTGTACGCACGCTGTGGAACGAGCGCTGCTCGATGAGCTGGCGCGTCGGAATCCCGGCTTCCTCGATTATCTTCAGTGCTTTCCCGTGGCGCGCTCGCTGAAGCGGAAAGTCATTGCGTGGCTCGGCCCGACCAACTCCGGCAAAACGCATCAGGCGATCACCGCTTTAAGCCAAGCGGCCAGCGGTATGTATCTGGGACCACTCCGGCTGCTGGCACTCGAGCAACGCGACCGACTCGTGGAACTGGGCCGACCGTGCTCGCTCATCACCGGCGAGGAACGCGACGAGACCTCGACCACGCACTCCGCGCGCACCGTGGAGATGACGGATTTCTCCCAACGTTTC
This sequence comes from Opitutaceae bacterium, assembly GCA_039928635.1. GTDB lineage: Bacteria > Verrucomicrobiota > Verrucomicrobiia > Opitutales > Opitutaceae > DATAKE01. Next base: position 10,643 of record JBDSSU010000114.1, read on the forward strand.
GAAGTCTGCGTGCTCGATGAAATGCAACTGGCTTTTGATCGCGACCGCGGCTGGGCGTGGGTGGCGGCCTATTGCGGTGCAGCTGCCGATACCTTGATCGTGACCGGCCCCGCGTCGGCCGAAACCGTGATTCGCCGACTGGCTGAAGCGTGCGGCGATGCGGTCGAGGTCAACTATCTCAAACGTCAGGGGACATTGGAATTTGAAGGAGTGCTCGACTGGCGTCGCGTGCCTCCGCGGTCGGCGGTGATCGGTTTTTCCCGCGCGATGGTCCTGGAGTTGAAAGCGATGTTCGAGTCGCGCGGGCTGCGCGTTTCCGTGATCTACGGCGGCTTGTCGCCGGAGGTTCGCCGCAGCGAGGCGCGGCGTTTCCGCAACGGCGAGTCCGACATTGTTTGCGCGACGGATGCGATCGGGCTAGGGCTGAATCTGCCGCTCGATCGCGTGATTTTCTACGAGGTCGATAAGTTCGACGGTGAAATTCAACGCCCCTTGCTGCCCGCTGAACTGCTCCAGATCGCCGGACGCGCGGGTCGGGGACCGGGCTCGGCGGGATTGGTGGCGGCGTTTTCGGCGCGGGATGCCCGACGCGTTTCGAACGCCCTCGCGCAGGCGCAACGCACGCCCGATTTCGACGCGCTGCCCGCCGCGCCGACTGCCATGCACGTGCGCGCGATTGCGGATCACCTCGGGGTCGAGCGACTCACGTCGATCCTCGAGTTTTTCCAGACACGACTCACGTTTCCCGGTGGCACGTTTTTCCCGGAGGTGCGGGACGATGTGTTCACCGCGGCGGAGCTGGTCGACACCCTTGTGCCGGGCCTGTCCGTGGAGAAACGTTACGCGCTCGCGTGCACCCCCATCGATCTCGACGACCATCTGTTCCGCAGCACGTTCGCCGAGTGGCTTGAGGCGTTGGAAGCGGGGAAGAAGGTCAACTTCCCGCGCCGGCTGGACACCAGCGGCGGCCTCGAAGCGATCGAGGAAACGCTGAAGCTCGTAACCGTCTATCGCTGGCTTGCGCTCAAGTTTCCCGATGCTTTCACGGACCTCGCCTACGTGCACGAACTCCGACGATCAGCGACCGAACAGGCGCAAATCATCCTGCGGAGCAACTGGGCCAAACGCGGCCTTGAGCGCCGGGAGTGCGCGCACTGCGGACGGGCTCTGCTGCCGAGTTCGCCGTACCGAACCTGCCGCGAATGCCACGCGGAGGGCTTTGCGTGAGCCACGCGAGACCCGCGCGGCTCCCGGACCACGATTGAACCTGGAGGTGCATCAGTTTCCGCGGATGCCCGCGGCGTCGGCCCCGAGGATCTTGATCCCGAGGAAATGGGCGGCGAACGCCAGCTTGTCCGCCGCTTCCTCGATGACCTTCGAGGTCGGCTTGCCAGCGCCGTGCCCCGCCTTGGTTTCGATCCGAATCATGACTGGGCGTTCCGCGAGATCGGGCGCAACCGCAGCCTGCATCGCGGCGGCGTACTTGAAGGAATGAGCGGGATGAACGCGGTCATCATGATCCGCCGTGGTGATCAACACCGCGGGATATTTTGCGTTGCTCCGCACGTTATGAATCGGCGAGTACGCGGAGAGATACTTAAAACCCATCGCGTCGTCACTCGAACCGTAGTCGCTGATCCAAGCATAACCGATCGTGAATTTGTGGAAGCGTAGCATGTCCATCACCCCGACCGCCGGCCATGCCACGCGACAGATGTCAGGGCGTTGATTAATCACGGCGCCGACCAGCAGTCCCCCGTTGGAGCCGCCGCTGAGCACGAGTTTTTGGGGCGAGGTGTATTTGTTCGCAAAGAGCCATTCGGCCGCGGCGATGAAATCGTCGAACACGTTTTGCTTCCGCTCCTTCGTGCCCGCTTCGTGCCAGAGGCGCCCGTATTCGCCGCCTCCGCGCAGATTCGGCTGAGCAAAAACGCCGCCCGCTTCCATCCAGGTGAGCATCGTAACCGAGAATGACGGCGTGAGGGAAATGTCGAAGCCGCCGTATCCGTAGAGGATGGTCGGCGCCATGCCATCGAGTTTCAGGCCTTTCCGGTGCGAGATGAACATCGGCACGCGAGTGCCATCTTTCGAAGGGTAGAAGACCTGTTTCGTTTCGTAGTCGGCGGGATTGAACGTGACTTTCGGCGCCTGGAATATCTCCCCGCGGTTGGTCGCGGCATCGTGGCGGAAGTTGGTCGTCGGCGTCGCGAAAGAGGTGAAGTTGTAGAAAAACTCGTTCTCGTCCTCCCGCCCGCTCACAGCTCCGACGGTGCCGAGTCCGGGAAGCGTGATGTCGCCCAGGGGCTTGCCGTCCTTCGCAAAGACGGAGAGACGGCTGCTCGCATCGCGCATCGTTTTCACGACGAACTTGCCGCCGATGATATCGACCGAGTCGATGACGTCCCTGCCTTCGGTGATCAGCGTCTTCCAATTCGCTTTCGCGGGAGACTTGGTATCGATCGCAACGAGCCGCTTGCGCGGAGCCTCCAGCGTGGTGAGCACGTAGAAAACGGAGCCTTCGTTACCGACGACGCTGTATTCCGCGTCCCATTCCGCGATCAGCGGAACGACGGGTGCATCGAGCTTGGGTGCGAGCGGATCGCCGAGATCAACGTAACTGAGAAGATTTTCGAACGATGAGCCCCGCGAAATCGTGATAACCGCGTAGCGGCCGTCCTCGGTGGTGCCTCCTCCCACGAACCACTGGGGTTGATCGCGATTCTCGTGAATCAAGCGGTCGGCACTTTGGGGTGTTCCCAGCTGGTGATAGTACAACCGCTGGTGACCGAGTTCGCCAAAGGTCTTGCCGTTGCCTTCGTCGGCGCTCGCTGCCGGATAACGGGAGTAGAAAAAACCGCGGTTGTCCTTCGTCCAACCCAGCCCCGAAAACTTCACCCACTGAATTCGATCGCCCGTGTCCTCGCCCGAGTTGACGGACCGCACTCGGAATTCGTTCCAGTCAGAGCCGGCAGTGGCGGTGCTGTAGGCGATCAGCTTTCCATCCCGCGATGGATAGGTGCCGGTGAGCGCAACGGTGCCATCCTTCGCCAGCGTGTTCGGGTCGATGAGCGCACGGGGTTCGGCGCCGAGTTTTTCCTGCACGTAGAAAACCGCTTGGTTTTGGAGGCCGCTGTTCTTCGAGAAGAAATAGTGTCCGCCTTCCTTGGCCGGGACGCCGACGCGCTCGTAATTCCAAAGCTGGGTGAGACGTTCGCGGAACAGCGTGCGCTGCGGCAACGTTTCGAGAAACCCAAAGGTGAGTTTGTTTTGCGCCTCGACCCATGCAGCGGTTCGCGGGGAGTCGAGCTCTTCGAGCCAGCGGTAAGGATCTTTGACGACGCTGCCGTGATAGGTGTCGACGTGTTCGCCGCGAAGAGCGGTCGGATAAACGAGGGTGGCAGAAGCGGCTTGGGCGCCGGCACAGACCGCGAGAGGGAGGAGTACGGGCGCCAAATTTCGCATGAGCCGCACCGTGCCGAAGGGAAAGATGATGGCAAGAGCTGTAGGCGGGCGGTGGACACCCCACTCCCCTTTAGGACGGGTGCCCTCACCCGTCACCTGCGGGGTGAGGGCACCCCGCCCACATCCATTTTCGATCAGGCGCGTTTCGCCCAGCGGCGGTCTTGCTTCAGCTCGAGGCGCTTGGTTTCGAGCTGAACACCAGCCACGGCCGGATGGGCGCGAAGCTGCTGGAAAACCGGGGCGCTGAGTTTCCACGAAAGCGCCTGGCTGGCTTCCGCGATGGATGCGATTCGGTCCTCAAACACGAAGGCGAACTCCACGCGCGTGTCGCCGGATTGCCTGTTCAGTGTCTCACGCAGCAGTCTTAGGAACGCCGTCAGTTCCGGATGCTCGGGCCGAAGCAGCCACATCACTTTCCGGATATTTTGCCCGACGAAGGCATCGAGCGGATAGGCTTCCTTCACATTGATGCGCGCGCCCTCGTTGCCGACGATGATGTTGCCCTGCACGAGCACGGGGGCGTTTTCCACCAGCGTCGCACCATGGGAGGCATAGCCATCGGCAAACATGTTCAGGGCGGCGGAGGATTTTTTCGTGGCGAGCGAGAACGCGGCCCAGGGCCGGTTGTCCTTCTTCGAAAGTTTTTTCGCGATGTTCGAAACGATGCCGGCCACACGGAACTCGGTTCGATCAGGCTGCAGCATCAGCTCGTCGAGCGGGAACGTGTCGAGTGCATCGGCGAGACCGATGTACGAGTTCATCGGGTGACCCGAGACATAGAAGCCGAGCAGCTCCTTTTCGAACGTGAGTCGTTCAACGGAGGAGAAATCGCCGGCGCCTTCCTCCAGCGTGCGGTTATGCGGCGAGATCGCAGTCGACCCGTTTCGGGCGGGCGGCTTCTCGTCGAAGACGTCGAACAAACTGTGCTGGCCCGCGGCCTTGTCGCGCGCCGCGGAAGCGACGGTTGAAATCGCCGCATCGATGCCTTCGAAAAGTTTCTTGCGCGAGGCGCCGCTGAAGTCGAACGCACCGGTTTTCACGAGATGTTCGAGCACCCGCTTGTTCAAGGCGCGCGCGTCGACGCGTGAAACAAAATCCTCGAAGTCCGCGAACGGTCCGTGGGCTTCCCGCTCCTCGATGATTTTCTGGGCGGCTTGTTCGCCGACGCCTTTGATGCCCGCCAGGCCGAAGCGGATTTTGTCGCCGACCGGAGTGAACATGTCGCGCGACTCGTTCACATCGGGGCCGAGCACCGTGAGCCCCATCGCCTCGCACTCGGCGACGAAGTAGGAAACTTTTTCCGCGTTGCCGAGTTCGGCGCTGAGCATCGCGGCCATGAACTGCACCGGGTAGTTCGCCTTCAGGAAACCGGTCTGGTAGCTGAGGATCGCGTACGCGGCGGAGTGCGACTTGTTGAATCCATAGCCCGCGAACTTGTTCAGAATGTCGAAGATCGAGTCGGCCGTTTTCGCATCGATGTCGTTCACGCGCTTGGCGCCCTCCACGAATTTCGCGCGCTCCTTCGCCATCGCCTCGGCGTCCTTTTTTCCCATCGCGCGGCGGAGCATGTCGGCGCCGCCGAGCGTGTAGCCGGCGACGATCTTCGCCGCTTCCATGACCTGCTCCTGGTAAACCATCACGCCGTAGGTTTCTCGGCAGACCTCCTCGAGCAGTTTGTGCGGAAACTTCACGGTGCTCGGGTCTTTTTTCCCGCGCACGTAATCGGGAATCCACTCCATCGGGCCGGGGCGGTAGAGCGCGATGAGCGCGACGATCTCATCGATCGTCGAGAGGCCGATCTGGCGGCAGAGATTTTGCATGCCGCCGGATTCCAGCTGGAACACGCCGGTGGTGCGGCCGGAATTCAGGAGGGCAAACGTCTTCGCGTCCTCGAGGGGAATCGTTTCGATATCGAACTTCGGATCGGCGGTGCGGCGGATGTTGGCCACGGCGTCGGCGATGACGGTGAGCGTTTTCAGCCCGAGGAAATCCATCTTCAGCAGGCCGAGCTTGCCAACGGCGTTCATGTCGAACTGCACCGTGACGTCGTCCTCCTGCAGCGTGAGCGGGACGAATTCCTCCAGCGGCCGGTCGGTGATGATGATGCCGGCGGCGTGTTTGCCGGTGTTGCGCACCATGCCTTCGAGCACGCGCGCCTGATCCATGATTTTTTTGGCGACGGGATTGCGCGCGACCTCGTTGCGCAGCTCCTCGGATTTCGCGATGGCGGACTCGAGGGTGATGTTCAGCTCGTCCGGGATCATCTTCGCGAGCTTGTCGGCCTCGGCGTAGGGGAGGTTGTGGACGCGTGAGACATCGCGGATCACCATCTTCGCGCCGAGCGTGCCGTACGTGATGATGTTCGCGACGCAGTCGTTGCCGTATTTCTGGCGGACGTAGTCGATGACTTCGCCGCGGCGGCGCATGCAGAAGTCGATGTCGAAGTCCGGAGGAGAAACGCGCTCAGGGTTCAGGAAACGCTCGAAGAGCAGCTTGAAGCGGAGGGGATCGAGATTGGTGATGCCGAGCACGTAGGCCACGATGCAACCCGCGCCCGAGCCGCGACCGGGGCCGACGGGGATGTCGTGCTGTTTCGCCCACGCGATGAAGTCCCAGACCACGAGAAAGTAGTCGATGAAGCCCGTCTTGGTGATGATCGAGAGTTCGAAATCGAGCCGCTCGACGAGCGTCTTCGCGAGGGCGGGATCGGAGAATTTTTCCGGCGTGGCGTAGTCGACGCCGTAGCGGGTCGTCAGGCCCGCGATGCAGAGGTCGCGCAGATAACCGGCGCGGTCGGTCTTCACTTCCACCGGCAGCGGATACTTCGGGTAGCGTTCGCTGCCTTTCGGAAACGGAATCGTGAGATCGCACATCTCGGCGACGAGCTGCGTGTTCGTGACGGACTCTGGGACTTCCGCGAACACCTTCGCCATCTCGTCGCGCGACTTCAGGTAGAATTGCTGGCCGTCGAAGCGCATGCGCTTCTCGTCGTCGATCTTCGCGCCGGTCTGGATGCAGAGCATCGCGTCGTGCGGGCCGGCGTCGCAGTGGTGGACGTAGTGAACGTCATTCGAGCAGATGACCTT
>JBDSSU010000115.1:0-3491 GCA_039928635.1 Opitutaceae bacterium
GCCATATCTTCTCTGGGCGCTGCTCGCTCCGGCGATCTGGCTGGGTTGGGAGCTGACGCATCGCCGGCGCCGCTCAGGCGCGGGAATTCACCCGAAGATCCTGCGCGCCGAAGCAGGCACAAGCACCGTCGATCTCCTGCCAACCGCCGCCGGAACCTCGGCAAAAAGCCGTCCCCGCGTGTGGCTCGCCCTTGGCCTCGCCTTTGGAATCGTGGCGATCGCACGACCCCAATGGGGCCGCCTCGAAGAGCCGGTCTTCGATCAGGCCCGGGAAATTCTTTTGGCCATCGACCTTTCAAGATCGATGCTCACGCCCGACGTAAAGCCATCCCGCCTCGATCGCGGCAAGCTGCTGATCAGTTCCCTCCTGGAAAAACTCGAAGGAGAACGCGTGGGACTGGTCGTGTTTTCTGGCACCGCCTTTTTGCAAAGTCCGCTCAGCGCTGACTACGAAATCCTCCGCGAGTTTCTCCCGAACCTCGGTCCAGATTTTCTGCCGGAGGGCGGCACCAATTATCGCGCGCTCATCGACACTTCCCTCTCCGCCTTCGGGAGCAGCAGTGCCGCCGATCGCTTTCTCATTGTCCTCAGCGACGGCGAAGCGACCGACGAAGACTGGAAATCCCACATTCCTGAGCTGAAGAAAAAAGGCATTCGCGTGATCGGTTTGGGCGTGGGCACGAGCAGCGGTGCGATGATCCCGGATGGCTCCGGCGGATTCATTAAAGACGACCGTGGCGCCGTGGTCCTCTCGAAATTGGAAAGCGGGACGTTGCAGGAACTCGCGACCGCCACCGGCGGTGCCTACCGCGATGCGAGTGCCTGGGTCGATTTGGCGGCATTGCTCAAGCAAACCGTGGAGGCGGGACAGAAAGGACAGTTCGTGGAGAAGAACACGGTCCGCCTCGTCGAACGCTTCCAATGGCCGCTCGCCCTCGGTCTGTGGTGTCTGCTCGCGAGCCTCTGCTACGAATTTCCGGTGCAGCCACGTCCGCGCGATGTGAAGCTCGCATCATCACCCGGCGGTTCCAAGACCGGTGGCGTCGTCAGCGGCACCGCGGCACTGTTGCTCGCCGCTGTACTCTTCGGGCACAACGGGATCACTTCGGTCCGAGCCGCAGCCGTACAGGTGCCACTGCCATCAACTCCAGCTCTGTCTCCGGCCACGCCGACTCCGCCGCCGGCAGCGCCACCGCCTGCGTCCGCCCTCCTGTCGAAAATCGTCGGGCGTCTGGCGGTGGCGGAAAACCGCAGCGGCCGGGATTGGGCCGACCTCGCGCGTGAGACGGTGAGCTGGGGCCGGCATCTGCAGGAAGGACAGCAGGCCGTTCCGGAAGGACCGGTCCGCGATGCCCTCGCTGCGGTGGAGCTGGGATCAAAAGCCGACGCGAAAATCGCGGATTGGCCGAAATTGCGCGAAGAGCTCGAACCGCTGCTCGAAAAATCCGAAGAAAAAAAAGACGACCAGCAAAAACCGCCGGACAACCAAAAGCAGCCGCAGGATCAGAAAAACCAGGACCAGCAGAAACAGGATTCCAAATCCTCGCCGCAAAACCAGAAGTCCGACGACCAGAAGCAATCCGACTCCCCGCAAAAGCAGGATCCGTCGCAGCCGCCGCAGAAGGATGAGAATACGCCGCAGAAATCTCCCGACTCCGCCTTCGGCGACATGAAGGAGAAAAACGAGCAGCCGCCGCCGCCCCCGCAGGGTGACACCCAAAAAGTCGGCGGTGCCCCCGAGAAACGCCCGCTTGATCCCGCCGCGGCCGACCCGGCGCTCGCGCAGTCGTTGCAAAAGCTCGAGCAGCTCCGCAACGAAGACTCTCCGGCAAAACTTTTCCAGTTGATGGAAGGCGAACGAAAAACTCCGCCAAATAAAAAAGGCAAAGACTGGTGATCCGCATGCGTCTCCGATTCTTCGTTATTCTCCTGCTCGCGGTCGTTTTTCCGCGCCTCGCTTTCACCCAATCCGTGCGATGGGAGCCTCCGGGCGGAATGCTGCCGGTCGGGCAGACTCGCGGGATCAAGCTGATTTTCGAAGGCTGCGCCCCCAAAGGGCAGCCCATCATTCCGAGGGTCAACGGACTCACGCTGCAATTCTACGAACAATCTTCGAGCACCACCGTCATCAACCTCACCATTAGCCAATCGGTTACCCTCACCTACGCGGTTGCGCTGACGCGGAACGAACGCATCGAAATCCCTTCGTTCGAAGTTGAGACCGACAAAGGCCGAGTTCGTGTTCCCGCCGCCCGCTTTGAGCCCACGGGCGCGACGATCGGAAACAGCGGCACTCCGCTCGAATCCGCCGCGACGGCAAAACTAACGGTGACTCCGACCTCGGTGTGGGTCGGCGAGGTGTTTGCCCTCGTCACCACCGCGGAGGCCACGCGCAGTTACGTGCCGCAGATCCAACGCACCTTCGAGTGGAACCCCGATCCCCTGCTCGCCGAGGGCTGGTCGAATCCGGAGCAGGTCGATTTCAACAGCGGCGGCGAGCCTCACGTTGGAATCACCTTTCGCGCGCGCGCGATCGCTCGTGCGGCGGGAACGCTGAAACTGAACCCCGCCACTCACATCATCAGCCTGAGCGTAGGCATGAGCGGCTTCGGCTTTTTCCAGCAGCGGCAGATGGACCAATTTTCCGTGGCGAGCAACACTCCCGCCCTTGAGGTAAAAGCGCTTCCGCCCCAACCGCTCGGGTTCAATGGCGCGGTCGGCCAGTTCAAGCTGGCTTCCAAAGTTGTCCCGGCGAACGCGGCGATCGGCGAACCTGTCACTTGGACCCTCGAACTCAGTGGCACGGGGAACTGGCCGGACATCCCCGGACTGCCCTCTCGCGAGGTCTCGAAGGACTTCAACATTGTCCAGCCGCAGGCCAAGCGGACGCCCGCGGAGGGAAAGCTTTTCGACGCCACGCTGGCGGAGGATGTCGTGCTCGTGCCGACCAAGGCCGGCACCTACACGCTCGGACCGATCAGTTTTGTTTACTTCGATCCCAAGAGCGGTGGCTACAAAACCGTCTCGACCCCGCGTACCGCAATCACGGTGACGGCGCCGGAGGCTTCCAAGTTTACGCTCACGCCGCCTCCCGCAGAGAACAGCACTGAAAACCAGCCCGGCACGAAAACCGGTTCGGCCGCGGTGACTCTGTCCGGAACGCCTCCTCCCGTGGCCACGCTGCCCTCCGGAATTCCCCGCGATCCCTTGAGCGGCACGAAGGTCGCCTCCATTCCCCGCACTCCGGGTGAGGTCTTGATGGCCTGTCTCGTTCCCGTGACCGTTCTCCTTGTCTTCTGGATCGCGCTCGCCACGCGACGCGCGCAGCAAACGGATCCGGTGCTCCCCCGGCGGCAAGCACGCGAGCGGATCGCCAGCACCCTCGCGAAACTGAAAACCGCTTCAGCGGAAGAACGCCCCGCGTTGCTCCTGAACTGGCAGCGCGATGCGGCTCGCCTGTGGGAAATCCCGTACGCCGCGCCGTCCGCCGC
>JBDSSU010000116.1:0-3499 GCA_039928635.1 Opitutaceae bacterium
CGCGTTGCTTATCCAGGACAATTGCGCGAAGCCGCTTGCGGGCGACTTCACGGTCGGGCGTGTCGAGACTCACCTGAACCAACTTGGCGCCCTTTTCCAAGGCGTAGCGGCCGCAGAACACGCGCGCCAGGACGCGTTTCCCATCCTCGATGCGCGAAGGTCTGAAAACATATTCGATCATGATTGCACCTCTGGGTATTTAATCGCGGACGCCGCGAGATAACGTTGCAGCTCACCCGGCCGAACGCGCGGCGATCGCTCACTGACTTTGATGAAAGTAATTTTGCCGCCATCGACAAGCCGGCGAAACTGCCGCAACGAAATCCCCAGCAGCTTCGCCGCTTCCGCGAAATTGAGCAGCGCTTCCAGCGTCACCGCTTCGCCGCGATTCGTCGGGGCCTTCGAAATTTTTTCCGAGCGCGGTCGCGAAACGAGATTCGCGCTACGCTCTTCAGCGCGCGCTTCCGAGCCGTTAGCCATTCCATCGAGTTCGAGTTGGGCGATTCCTGTTGTGCTCATGCTTCGAATCTCAGCGAAAGCACGCGCGCCGACAACGTCACGGGTCTACCGAATTAACGGGAGCACGCCTCCCCTAAAAACGGTAGCGACGTGAAAATTCTCACGTCGGCGAAAACCCATTTTGGGCGCCCTCGGCTGCGATAAACCCGAAGGGTGTTCGAACACTTGCGGTGCTTTGTTGGTTACAGACGCAAGACCCTAAGGACTTCTTAGGTTTGTAAGTCGCTGAACGAATGTCCACGAAACCGGCACGAGATACGGACACGGATCGGAATATCGGCTACCGCGATCACGGTAGAGGTCTCACGAACTGAAAACTCAAAAACGCGGCGGCTCGGCTGCGCCTCGTGGGTATCCGCCGCGTCCAATCGCAGGGGTTCGCCGCCACCCCCACGCCCCGGCTCGGGGCAACTAATCGCAAGAAAGCTAAGGCCCCAGCGCTCGTTGGCGCGCGAGGCAGCGAGGCAAAACCGCCTCACTTTTCAGCGCAAACATGGTTCCCGCCGGGTCTCTTTCGGATTGCAGGACCAGATCAGCACTCTCGATTGAGGATTGCTCAACCAGTGGTGCCAACGGCGCCATCTTCCCGACGAGGTCCTTAAGTTGCGGGCCAGACAGTCGCGGGAGACCGGCCAGGTATTCCCATTGGTCCGGGATCGGACGAAATTCCTCGTCGAGAAACAGCGTGTTTCCGTCTTGCCGTGGATGTTTGGCCAATGGCAGCGCGATCAAATTTCCAAACCCACCGACCGAGACGACATCTTGGTTCGGGAAGAACCGATCAAAAGCATCCAGCCCCATCGTCGGCTTCAGCGCCGACGCTTTGGCCAAAAAGATCACACCGAGCTTTCTGGCGAGTGATGCCGGCACCGGCTCACTGAAGAAAATCCATGCGTGGCCGCCACGGCCGGAACGCGAACGCTCCAACGCAATCGGCACACCCGCGTTCGAGCCGGCCTCACGATAGGCGGAGATATTGTCCTTCCAGCCTTCACCGTCGAAATCCGCCGCGAGAAACCGGCAGGCGTTATCATCTGTGATGGAGTAGACGCCGAGGGTGTGGATGCCGCGGAGGTGCGCCTCGACCGCGTGATCGTCCAATGGCGGAAATTTCTGATGCAGGCATTCCGTACATTTTATCTGGGGCTTACGACATATGCCCGGGCGCCACTCGTTGTCGCAGACCGGAGCGTATCCGCTCTTTCCCGTCTTGGCGTTTTCCCAACGCTTGGGAAACACCGAGCGACGCGTCCCAAACAGATCAAGAAACAACGCCACTTTCTCCGCTGGAGATTGGGGCGTGGTCTGAACCGCGGGCGCCGAAGGCAATTCCAGCTGTCCCCGTTTCTCCAAACGCGCGATCTCCTCCTCCAACTTCAAGGCCTGCGAGCGAACCTCGGCCAATTTCGCGCGCAGTTCATCCAATGGTGAATTGGCGGCGCTCGCATTCATCGAGTCAGATTCAAGCGGGCGTCGATGACTTTGTCAGCCCAACGCAGCAATACCGGTCAGCTTGCGCCGCAGGCCAGACAGGCGGCCTTGGCTGGCGGCGTCCGCGGGCAGATGCCCGGGCAATGCCTCCATGAAATCTTCTGAGGCGACCAATGCGGCCATCCCCTTGGTCACATAGGCGCAGAGCGCGGGATCGGCTGTTGCGACCTCCTCGACGATCTCTTCCCGTCCATCGATGACCGTGATCAAGTCTTCGAGATCGTGGCTGGCGTAGTAGTCGCCCGCCCCGCGATCGAGGAATGCGACGTATTTCGTGGCGATGAAACCCACAGGAGAGACGACGCGCAGCGATCCACAGGGAATTACACGCGGCGTCGCCGACGCCAGCGCCTCTCGAAACCACGCCGTGTTGAGGCCGAGGAAATGGCCGTCCGCTGGCATGATATCCACGATCAGGTTGCCCAGCACCCAACGACACCGCGGTGCCCCTTGACGCATATCGTGGTCGAATTTCAGAGCACGAAGTTTCTGCTCGATTCCCGCGTAGCGCGCCTGAGAAACAACCTCGATCACCACGTCGACATCATCGGTCGCTCGCACCGGCGACAGCTCCGGATGATCGAGCAACAGACTCACGACCGCGCCGCCGAGAAAGGCATAGTCCAGTCCAAGCCCATCCAGGCGCTCGGCGACAGCCTTCATCGCGGCGATGGGGGCTTCAGCCATTTGCGACGCTCCGCGTGCTCACGGCCGGCTCGTGGCTTAGCAGCCGTTCCAATTCTTGTTCTGCGAACTTCCGTTCCCGGGCCCGACCGATCCGCAGGGCGTCAACCAACGCCAGAAGGTCGTAGAGCGCCGGATCGTTTTTCGCCGCGACGAGAACGCTGCGGTAGAGCGGCTCGACGGCCGCACCCTGTTTGGTGCCGTCGGAATCAGGCCAGACCGGAATCACGGCGTCGTCGACCGACACCTTTCCCGCCATCGCCGGTGCCGCCCAAGCGGTCGGGACTCCGCGAGTGAGTTCACCGAGTTGGGCCGGAAACGCGTATGGGACACCGGACCGGAGAAATTCCTGCAACGCCTTGCGGCGAGGTCGGCGCGTATCCGGATCGAGCAGTCTCGCTTCGATGAGGCGCGAACACGCGCCGTGCACCTCCGAGGCGCTCATCCCTAACTCGCCAGCCAAAACCGCGAAGGACTGATCAACGCCGGAGAGGCATAGTTTGAGCGCGACCACGATGTCCTGCGGCTTGGTCATGGCTCATTCGCTATTCGCGAATCGCGAATACTCAAGGAGTGAATCACTTCCAGCAGCTCAAGTTGGCCGGCACCCAGTGTTTGAGAAATCGGCAAATAGATCGGCAGCAAACGCGACCCAGACGGCGACGATTGTTGTTTAAACATTTATTCATATGCGCATAACCATGCGAATGGATCGGCGTAAAGATCGGCAATAATGCTCACAAAAACCGCCATTGAGCCAGTCATTCCAACCCAGAGGCTGCGCCCTCTGGAGGATTTGGCCTGC
>JBDSSU010000117.1:0-8438 GCA_039928635.1 Opitutaceae bacterium
CATCCGAATTCGATGCGACCGGTGTCGGGTTTCGTCCGGCCAGTGATGAGATCGAAAAACGTGGATTTCCCTGCGCCATTCGGGCCGATCACGGTGCGCAGTTCACCGCGATCCAGATAAAAATTCAGGTTCGTGATGGCTTTGAAGCCGTCGAAGGTTTTGTTCACGCCTTCGACGGTGAGGACGAAATTGGTTTTTTCGGTGGCTTCGCTCATGGGGTGGTGGTGACGACTGCGGGCTTCTCGGCCGACTCCACCGCGACGACAGCCGTGCGGCGTTTCCACCACCCTGAAACACGCCCGGGCAGGCTGATCAGGCCGCCGGGGAGGAAGAGCACCACGATGATAAACATTCCCCCCAGCAAGAATGGCCAGAGATCGGGGATCGAGCGGGTCGCCCAACTCCGGAGGGCATTAACGCTGATTGCGCCGATGATGGGTCCGACAAGCGTGCCACGTCCGCCGACGGCGACCCAGACGACCGCTTCCAGCGATTTTTCCGGCGTCATCACGCTGGGATTGATGCCGCCGACCTGGGGAACGTAGAGGGCGCCGCCCACACTCGCGATCAACGCGCTCAGGACGAAGATGAAAAGTTTGAAACTGGCAGCCGCGTATCCGCTGAAAAGCACCCGGTTCTCGCCATCGCGGATCGCGCGTTGCACGAGCCCGAACTTGGTGTGGTTAAGCAGACGGCAGCCGACGTAAACGAGCAGAAGCGCGACCGCACTCGCGATGAAAAGATTCCGCTGGGGCACCGCATTCCGGAGGTCACCACCGAGCAGCAATTTGAAATCGGTGAAGCCGTTGTTGCCGCCCATCAACATGTCATTGCGGAAAAACATCAGCGAACCGCCGTAGGTCAGGGCCTGCGTCAGGATCGAGAAATACACGCCCTTGATGCGCGAGCGAAACGCCAGGAAGCCAAACACGAGCGCGATCACACCTGGCAGCAGCAGCACCATGAGCGCGGAAAATCCAAAGGAATAGAATGGCCGCCAGAACGCCGGCAAAAACGTGTGCCCCAGGAAAACCATGAAGTCCGGCAGACCGAGCGGATTTTTGCCCGCCTGTGCGTAAACGCCGAGTTCACCGATCATCAGCATGAGGTGCATGCCCAACATGTAGCCGCCGATGCTGAAAAACATCGCCTGCCCAAGACTCAGCAGACCGGTGTAGCCCCAGAGCAGATCGACCGAGATCGCGAGCAGCGCGAAGCAAAGATATTTTCCCCAGAGATTAATCGTGAAGTTGCTGATGAAGCCGTGCGCATTCAGCAAAGGGAGGACGACGATCACCAGGATGGCGGCAATCGCGACGGCGATGATCTCGATCCGACGGGTGGAAGCGGGAGCGCTCATGGTGGTCCGGGGGGCGGGCTAGCCCTCGAGGCTGCGGCTCTTCGTGACAAAGATTCCGGCCGGTCGCCATTGCAGGAAGAGAATGATCGCGATGAGCACGGTGATTTTCCCGAGCACCGGATTGAGCAGGATTTGCTGGAGGGATTGATCGGCCAGACCGATTCCAAACGCACTCACCACCGTTCCGGGGAGATTCCCCACGCCGCCGACGACCACGGTCATGAAACAATCGACGATGTAGTTCTGGCCGAGCGAAGGACCGACGTTGCCGATCTGGCTGAGAAACGCGCCGGCGAGTCCGGCGAGTCCGCTGCCGAGGCCAAAGGTGAGCATGTTCACGCGCTCGGTGCGCACGCCCATGCACGAGGCCATGTTGCGGTTCTGCATCACCGCGCGAATCAGCAGTCCGAGGGAAGTGCGCGTCAGCACCAGCCAGACGCCGAAGACGATCGCGATCGCAAATCCGATGACGAACACCCGATTCCAGCCAAAGATGATGTCGTTGAACGTCCAGTTGTCGCTGAGGTAACTGGGGCTGCTGACCTGAACGTTGTTCGAGCCGAAGACGCGGCGGAAAAACTGCTGCAGAACCAACGAGACGCCCCACGTCGCGAGCAGGCTCTCCAGCGGACGCCGGTAGAGCCACTGAATCACGGTGCGTTCCATCGCGATCCCGGCGATCGCTGCCGTCAGAAAGCTGAGCGGCAAAGCGAAAATGAAATAGCTCTCGTAGGCCCAACCCGTCGCATGGAATCCCGGAAAGCTGATCGACATTCCGAAGGGAGAAAGGGCGAGGCCGGTGCCAAAGATATTTTGCACCACGTAAGTCGTGTAGGCCCCCACCGCGATCATTTCACCGTGCGCCATGTTGATGACGCCCATCAGCCCAAAGGTAATCGCGAGGCCGAGCGCCACCACGAGGAGAATGCTTCCGAGGCTGAGTCCACGGAAAATCGTCCCGAAGAAATTCACCCACGAGATATGGTTGTCGACCGCGCTGAGGGCGGAGCGCGCTGCCTGCGCCAGCTTCGGATTGGCGGCTGCTTCCGGCGAAGCGATGGTGGCTTTCAGGAAGTCGGTGCTGGAAATGGTATGGAGTTCCTTGAGCTCAACGAGCGCGGCGATTTTTACGTCGTCGCTCTGATCTTTCAGGGCGATCAACGCGAGTGCCTCGCGGAGCGCCAGCTTCGCTTTGGGCGCCGTCTCCAGTTTGGAACGTGCTTCCAGCGCGGCAATTTTGTCCGGATTTTGGGCGAAGCCGATCGTTTGAATCGCGCGAACGCGTTTTTCCAAATCGGTCGTGGAAAGATCGAGGAGATCGAGAACCGCCTTCATCGCCCGGCGCAAATTCGAATCGTGCTCCACGGCAGTGAGCGCGCTTCCGACCAGGCGGGAAGGCTGCCCCCCTGCATCCTTGAGCGGCTGGCCATCGTCGACGCGCCAGGCCTCCTGAGCCTCTTTGGCGTCCTTCTCACCGGTGAGTTGAACGGGAGTCCTGGTCCCGTCCGGGGCGGTGTAGACGAAGAGCGCATCTTCCTTCCAAGCCGCCAAAAGAATTTTGATGGATTCGTCGCCCTGGCCGACCAGCGAACCGATTGTCGCGATGCGGGCGTCGTCGCTCTCGGCGAGAATGGCCTTCGTGATGATCTGGCGCGGCGTATCGGCAGCGTGGACGGAGGCTCCGGTCAGCAGCGCGAGCCAGGCGAGGCGGCAAAGGGCGCGATAGAAAAAATTCATGATCAGGGGCCAGGCGATGAATGCTAGCGGCGTGCCAAGCAAAAGGGGCGGGCGCTTTTTCAGCACCCGCCCCGCAAATTACTCATCAGTTCGAGCCGAGCGTTTAACGCGGAGCGAAAACCGGTTATTTGAACTTACCTTTGAGCCAGGGCTCGCCGACCACGTTCGGGATCGTCGAGAGGATCTTGAACTGACCATCGGCCTTGGTTTCGCCGATGTAGACGGTCTTCGTCATGTGCATGTTTGGCTGACTGGTGACCTTGCCGCCAGGACCCTCGAAGGAGAGGCCGGACTTGAGAGCGGCGCGGACCTTGTCGACCTCGAAGCTACCGGCTTTTTCAACCGCGGCTTTCCAGAGATACATGCCTTCGTAGCTAAGCACCATGGGTGAGCAGGTGACGCGACCTTCCTTGACCACGCCGGCAGGCGAGGTTGGAAGCCATTTCTTGAAATTCGCCACGAAGTCGGCATTCGCCTTGCCGGGGACTGACTGGAAGTAAGTCCAGGAACCGAGCTGACCGACGAGCTGCTTCGCGGGAAGACCGCGGAATTCGTCTTCAGAGATGGAGAACGAAACCACCGGGACGGTTTCAGCCGTGAGACCAGCGGCCGCGTATTCCTTGAAGAAAGGAACATTGGTGTCGCCGTTCAGCGTGCTGATGACGGCGGTCTTGCCGCCAGCCGAGAACTGTTTGATTTCCGCAATGATCTGCTGGTAGTCGGTGTGACTGAACGGTGTGTATTTGCCCGCGTTGGTGATCACGCCCTTGTCGTCCTTCTTGAAGCCGCCGCCGATGTTGGCGAGCGGGACCTTCTTGCTGAGGAGGTATTCCAGCAGCACGAGATTGGTGGTCTGGGGATAAACGTAGTCGGTCCCGAGAAGGTAGAACTTCGTGTAGCCTTGCTTGAGGAGGTAATCGACTGCAGGCGTCGCTTGCTGGTTAACGGCTTCAGCCGTGTAGAACACGTTCTGTGACTCTTCTTCGCCCTCGTATTGCACGGGGTAGAAGAGCAGCGCGTTGTTCTTCTCGAGAACCGGCAGCACGTATTTGCGGCTGACAGACGTCCAGCAGCCGAAGGTCACGGCGACCTTGTCCTGCTCGGTGAGTTGCTTCGCCTTCTCGGCGAAGGTGGGCCAGTCGGAAGCGCCGTCGACGATGACGAGCTCGATCTTTTTGCCCATGACGCCGCCTTTGGCATTAATCTCATCGGCCGTGAAAAGGAGGATGTCGCGCAGCGAAACCTCGCTGATCGCCATCGTGCCGCTGAGGGAGTGAAGGACGCCGACCTTGACGGTATCGGCCGCGCGAGCGGAGCCGAACGAAGCAGCGAGGGCGACGGCGCCGACGCTGAGAATTTTGGTTATTTTATTGATCATGACTGATGGGGGGAACCTAAGCAGCGGGCCAACTGGCCACAGCAGTGGCTGGCCAACCCGCAAAACTGGATTGAAAGGTTTCTGAAAGGGAGGGGCCGCGTTTTCGCGGTCAAGAAGCAGGCGGCCGTTACCCGGCCGCCTGCACAAGGAAGTCGCGGTGCGACTTAGAACTTAAAGATCGCCTGGACGCCGAAGAGGGACTTTTCGAAACCGTTGTCGTAATCGTAGTAGGAATACTCCGCACGAATGGTCAGGTTATCGGTGATTTTGGCGGACGGCCCGACGGTGTATTGGATGAAATCCGAGCCAGCCGTTTTGCCCCCGAGGTCTTCACCGCCGACGCGGCCGACGACCGAGAACTTGTCCGTGAAAGCGTAGTTCAGGTAAGCAAGCCACGTGGTGCCTTTGTTGAAGTCGCCGCCGTTTTTCGAGGCGAACTCACCTGCCACCGTCAGCATCTTGGTGATTTTGTACTCAGCCCAGAAATCGAGGACCGTCACCTTATGGCTTTGGAAATTGCCCTTGGTGTCGTGCGCGAAACCGGCCCAGAGGACGAGGTCAGGCACGCCGGTATACTTGATGTAACCTTCGAAACCCGCGTTGTGCTTCAGCTCGCCGTCACCCTTGTCGATGCCATTGGGCGAGAAGACGGAGTCGAGGATTGCGAAGCCCGCGCCGAACGCGCTGTCACTGTAGTCGAACTTCACGCCCGAGTGATAAGCCGGGATGGACGAGAGCGTGCCGACAGTCACCGGGCTGTAGGTGATCTGCGACATGTTCACGGGATCGAACGCCTCGTAGCCCATGTAACTCAGGAATTTGCCGCCCGTGATCGAGACGCCGCCACCCGCGTCGTAGGTCACGTAAGCGTCGAGAATCGTCGTCTCATTCCGCATCACGCCGCTCGGGATGTTCGGAATGTAGAAAAGGCTGACGACACCGGTCACCGGCTTGAAATTCGCCGTGAAGATCGTTTTGACCGCATCAGCGCTCGGCGTGGAGACTCCACCATTGAAGAGCGCGTCGTAGGACGAGCCCGGGTCCTGCTTGAAGTATTCGTAGGACGCAGCTGCGTAGCCGCCGACCGAGAAATTTTCGTTGAGCTTGATATCCGCTGAGGCCGTGGCAGCTAGGGCGAGCAACGAGGCTGACCATCCAACTACCTTGGTGACATGCTTAGTCATGAGCTTGTGTATGTAGGTTTAGTAACGTGAATTTCGCTCCCATCCGACTGGCCGGGATAAAACGAAACTCACTCCCCTAAGCAGTTCGCTTGCCAGAAAACAAAATCAGGTAAAACCGCGTGTCATAAGCGCGATTCCGGCGCGAAACACCCACGAGTCACACCGCTCATGGAGTGGTGCCGAAAGCCCAACTTCTTACGCTTTCTCCCCGTCACTCTTCGGCGGGCTGAAGTTTCCGCTTTCCGCCGCGTGCACGAAACCTTCGGTGACACTCTTCAGCTCCTCCCACCGGGCACGAATTTTTTTCGCCTCGTCCTTGGTGATGACGCTGTCGGACGAAGAGATCGCAATCGTCGCCAGCATATCGGCGAACTCTTTCACGATATCGTTCGTGATCGGGATCAATGGCTGGCCGGCGGGAAGATCCTGCGGGTTGCGGATGTAGAAACCGTTGGCCTGTTCGCAGACCCACTGGGCAACGCGGATGTCATGGGTGCTGCGAATGAGCTGGCCGACCCGGTCGAGGGGATTGCTCGCGCCGCTGCCGCTGTCGTCCTCTGGCGGCTCCGCCCATTTGTAGATCAGCGACAGCGAAAGCTGCAGGTCCGCGGCGATCTGCTTGGCACTGGTCTTCTTCAGCACTTCCCGCATCACCTCGTATGAATCCATGGCGGCGCATGGTGGGACCCCGACCAAGCCGCGCAACAATCTAAGTGATTTAGCGCACGGGAACTGTTTCCTTTCTTCAACCCCGTGATTTCCCCGCCCTGCCATCGCACGTCGTTTGGAGCCGGCAAAAATCGACGACTTTCGTCGCTGCGGGTGTGCCATTGCCGGCCTCGTCGGGTGTAACTCCCGGATGACAGACGACTCCGAACTCCTGCGCTCCTTCGTCCAAGAGCGATCGGAAACCGCTTTTGCGGAGCTGGTGCAACGCAAGGCCGGTCTCGTTTACTCTGCCGCCTTGCGTCAGGTCGGCGGCGATCGGCTCCTGGCGCAGGATGTCAGCCAGAGCGTCTTCATCGATCTCGCCCGCAAAGCACGCCAGCTCGCCGATCATCCGGAGCTCACGAGCTGGCTCTACACGAGCACGCGTTACGCCGCGCTCAACGCACTCCGGGCAAAACAACGTCGGGAGCAGCGGGAACAGGAGGCCCACGCCATGCAAGAAATCGAACGACCGGTGGTGACCGAAGCGGATTGGGAAAACGTCCGCCCGATGCTCGACTCCGCGATCTGCGAACTGCCCGAGGGCGACCGCGCCGCGGTTTTGATGCGATACTTCGAAAGCCTCCCCTTCGCGACCATGGGCGAGAAGCTCGGAATCGGGGAAAGCTCGGCCCGCATGCGAGCCGAACGCGCTCTGGAAAAACTGCGCGTGTCACTTTTGTCCCGGGGAATTACCTCGACCACCGCCGTACTCGCGCTCGTGCTTTCGACCAACGCCGTCGCCGCTCCACCGGTCGGTCTGGCCGCCACCCTCACCGTCGGCGCTCTCGCTAAATCGGCTGCAGTTGGCGGCGTTGTGGGAGCGCTCGTGAAGGTGTACCACGTTTTTGCCATGAAGAAAATTTTCTCGGGTGTTGCCGCGGTGGTCGCCGTCATCGCGGCGAGCGTCACTTCGTTCGATGTCTATGAGTCGGCCCGCCATACCGCTTTTCTCATCTACGCCGTCTGCTTTGGAGTCGGCCTGATCTTCGCGTTGTTGAGCGTGATCTTCGGTCACCTCGGGCACAGCGGTGACGGCGGAATCGATCACGGCACGGCCGACGCCGGTCACGCCGAGGCCGGGTTCGGCACGAGCGACATGCCCGGGTTCGAACCCGTGGGACCGACCACCATTGCCACCTTCATCACGGCGTTCGGCGGGATCGGCATGGTGCTCAATCAAAGCGACAGCGTGCACCGCTTCAGCGGGTTTCTCGCGGCGGTCGGTGCGCTCGCCATCGCCGCTCTGGTGGGTTGGGGATTTGCACTGGTGTTCCGCTGGGCGCAGAGCTCCAGCGAAGGGCGCGTCGCAGAAGTTCACGGGCTCACGGCCACCGTCATCACCCCCATCCCGCCCGGCAGTGTGGGCGAAATCGCCTACGTGCAGTCCGGCACGCGCTACTCCGCCCCCGCGCGCTCGGAAAACGGCGCACCTTTCGCCAACGGCGCCGTCGTGAAAATCACCCGGGTCGTCGGCACGCAGTTTTATGTGACTTCCGGCTAGCCCCGGCCACTCTCCCGCCTTCCGCTCCCGTTCCGCTTCAACTTCTCCATGAACCCATCACCCCTCCTCGCGCAGTTTAACATCGGCGGCTTTGGCTTTGGTGCCATCGCCATCGTCGGCATCGTTTTCGTTGTTTTCCTTTTCGTCATGGTCTGGGCCAGCCGCTACACGAAGGTCGGCCCCAATCACGTGCTCATCGTCTCCGGCCGCCAACACCGCATGGTCGGCGCCGATGGCCAGGTCACCTTCCGCGGGTTCCGCATCGTGAAGGGCGGCGGCACCTTCATCGTCCCCGTCGTCGAAAAAGCTGACGTCCTTTCCCTCGAGTTGCTCACGATCGACGTGCAGACACCCGAGGTTTACACGAGCAAGGGCGTGCCGGTGAAAGTCGACGGCGTCGCGCAAATCAAAGTGAAGGGCGACGATATCTCGATCGCCACCGCGTCCGAGCAGTTCCTCAGCAAGGGCGTGGACGATATCAAGAACATCGCCATGCAGACGCTCGAGGGTCACCTCCGCGCGATTCTCGGAACGATGACCGTCGAGGAAATCTACCAGAACCGCGAC